>JBFGZH010000029.1:0-16402 GCA_041586895.1 Psychromonas sp.
TTCGTGCCACTACCAGGCACTGCCGCCAAAGATGGACTGCTGCTCATCGGGAAGTGCTCTACCTCGCGGCGGCTCCCGCCAGGCATTTTTTGGGCTGCTTTGGCCTTGGATAAACCAGGAATGTTGATCTGAGGTATGGTTGACGACCAGATCCATCATGATGCGCATATTCCTGTCGCCCACCTTACGGATCAGCAGCTCCATATCAGCCATAGAGCCAAATTCCGCGGCAATCTCCTGATAGACAGAGATATCATAACCATTATCAAGCATAGGCGATTTATACACGGGCGACAGCCAGATAGCATTTACCCCGAGGTAGGCCAGATAATCCAGTTTGGCAATAATGCCGGGAATATCGCCTATGCCATCCCCATTGCTATCGCAAAAACTGCGCGGGTAGATTTGATAAACAACAGTATTGTGCCACCATTGATAAGTCATAATATTTCTTATTCGTGGGCACTGTTAACCTTGTAGTTATTCGCAGGCAAGGAATGGATGGGGCTGATAAGAGTAGAGCTATTGGCTGACCAAGGCGTAGCCTGCTTTAGGGGCTCGACAGTGAATAAATTTGCCTGTTTTAGCGGGCAAAAAAAAACCCTTAACGAAATAACGATAAGGGTTTTATTATAGTAATTAACGCAGTAACAGATTAGTTAAACGGGTTAACCTGAATCATTGTTTCATTGCGGTCCGGACCGGTGGAGATAATGTCCATCGGCACGCCGGTCACTTCTTCTAAGCGTTTAATATAGGCTTTGGCATTTTCCGGCAGTGCATCAAATGAAGTCGCGCCAAATGAGCTTTCACTCCAGCCGGGCATAGTTTCATAAACCGGTGTCGCCAGGTAGTAGCCATCGGCAGCCATTGGCGGCACATCGACCAGCTTGCCATCGGGCATTTTATAAGCCGTACAGATTTTAATCTCTTCCAGACCGTCTAACACATCCAGCTTAGTCAGGCAGAAACCGGTAATACTGTTCAGCTGCACAGCGCGCTTAATCGCCACCGCATCAAACCAACCGGTACGACGCAGACGTCCTGTTGTCGCACCAAACTCATGGCCTTTTTCACCAAGGTGCTTACCCGCAGGATCTAATTTATCTTCACCATCGTATAACTCGGTCGGGAATGGACCTGAGCCAACACGTGTTGTATAAGCTTTAACGATACCCAAAACATAATCGATATGTGTCGGACCAAAACCACTGCCTGTCGCAACACCACCCGCTGTGGTATTTGAAGAAGTTACATAAGGGTAGGTACCATGGTCGATATCAAGCAGTGTGCCCTGTGCTCCTTCAAACAGGATATTTTCGCCTTTAATACGCGCTTTATCCAACTCATCCGTTACATCAATGACCATACCTTTGAGCAGCTCGGCAACTTCAGTCATCTGCTGTAAGACATCTTCATAGTTAACTGCTTCCACTTTGTAATAGTTAACTAATTGGAAGTTATGGTAGTCAACAACTTCTTTCAGCTTAGCTGCAAATGTTTCCATATTGAACAGATCATCAACACGTAAACCGCGACGCGCCACTTTATCTTCATATGCAGGACCGATACCGCGCCCCGTTGTACCTATTGCCTTACAGCCGCGTGCTTTTTCGCGGGCAACATCAAGTGCAACATGATACGGCAGGATCAGCGGGCAACCTTCACTGATAAACAGGCGCTCTTTAGCAGGTACACCACGCTCTTCAAGCATTTTAAGCTCTTTCAGCAAAGCTTCCGGTGATAAAACCACGCCATTGCCGATAACACATTTTACATTATCACGCAGAATGCCTGATGGAATTAGATGAAGAACGGTCTTTTCACCGTCAATTACAAGTGTATGGCCTGCATTGTGTCCACCTTGATAGCGAACCACCCATTGTGCTTTATCTGTTAGTAGGTCTACAACCTTCCCTTTACCTTCGTCACCCCATTGAGTGCCAAGAATTACTACATTATTTCCCATCAGAATCACATGTCTCTAGCGAATTGAACGCAGATTTTAGCAAAGATTAATCGTGCATATCAATATCTTTTACGCTTAAATCTAAACTAAAGCGGCTTGCACTCAATCATTTGTTATAGCCGAGCTGTCAGCTAAAATCCCTGCGGGCAATATCAGATGCTCAACAAAGCTTCTCCACCCTGCCACTTATCATTTTTATATCAATAAGTTAGGATAAAATAAGACATTTATAAGCGCACTCAGTTGCAGCGCAATAATAAAAAGATCAGCGCTTTTAACATTCTATGATGAACGTTTTATATCCTGGCATGGCGTTATTTTTATGCTGTTGCTATCAGTTTTCCTGGCAATCAGCGATTATTGATAGTGCTGTAAAGAAAATAAAGCCTTACTTATTGCCGATTACAAGACCTTGACTGGGACCCATTTACAAACAAAAAGGCCCTGATGTTGCCATCAGAGCCTTCTTAAGCAAACTGCATAAAGTTATTGCAGGCAGGCGTTTATTCGTTAATCGCTTTGTCCTGTGCAGCACTAGCCAAAACATCAACAGGTACAAGCTCATATGCAGCCTGAGGTTTTAAGATGACATTGGATTTGCTTGCCACCATTAACATCTGTTTTAAACGGCTGCTTTCAAATGGTTTTAATAACAAACCTTGAACATCCAACAAGCTGTTAAGACCAAGTAGTTCACGCTGCACATCGAAATGTGAGCTTAAAATACTGATGTCTGCTGCTGCTGAAGTCTGACCGGTACGAATGCGTTTAATCAGCTCAATACCTGCGTTGTCTGCCAGTAAAGAATCGACAATGATCAAATCGAAATCCTGCAACGCCACAGAACGCTCAGCTTCAATAGTTGTTGCGACCCCTTCAACATAGGCAACATCCACTGATTCTAATAATTCAATAAGTTGAATACGTTCATTGGCTTCAGCTTCAACAACCAATACTTTCATATTGCTAATTGCATTAACGGAGCTTTCCCCCTGCGCCAGAGGAGCAACCTGGCTATCAGCAGGAATACCAACCCCTTCCATGCGGGCTATATAGCCGCGTTTAGGAATAGTCGAAATATTTAACCCATGCAGGCTCAATGTGCCAATACTTTTGCGCAGCTGAGAAATATGCTGATTGATCGTGTGATCGGTAACTAAACGTCCCCACACATGCTGAGCAAGATCTTCACGAGTAACAACCGTATTAACGTTTTTACATAAAAAATGTAAAAGGGAAGTACGTAAAGGTCCTAAATAGACCTTTCTGCTACCGTGGATCAGACTATTCTGACTTGTATCGATGTGGAATTCACCGACCATTAAACTTTTTTCTAACATAACAGCACCCACTTATATATTAATAATATTAAATTTATCGGGCTGCCCATCAGCCACCATATTTATAAAATCGTTTCATTTTATAAAAACTGGGTATACTATAAATTTTAGATGAAAAAACAAGAGCCACCTACTCATTTCACAATTTTATCAACTAAAATTGATTAAAACTAGACAGCATAGTGAAATATGTTCAATAAATCTGTATTTAGCGCATAAAAAAACCTATTTTCAAATGAAAATAGGTTTTTAAAAGTAAGTATTACTTTTTTACCCTGTTTTATACCTCTTTGATGGAGATCACCGTATCCGCTTTATCTGTGTAATCTTTGATTTGATCAAAATTGAGATAGCGGTAAGTTTCAGCAGCAACCGCATCTAATGACTCAGCATACTGCATATACTCGGCAACCGTCGGTAGTTTGCCTTCAATAGCGGCAACCGCAGCCAGCTCGGCAGAGCTTAAATAAACATTGGCATTATTGCCTAAACGGTTCGGGAAATTACGTGTCGAGGTAGAAACCACAGTTGCACCATCCGCAACGCGCGCCTGATTACCCATACACAATGAACAACCCGGCATCTCCATACGAGCGCCAATTTTACCAAAAATACTGTAATAACCTTCATCAGAAAGTTGCGTGGCATCCATCTTCGTCGGTGGTGAAACCCATAAACGTGTTGGCAACTGACCTTTATATTTATCTAATAAATTACCGGCCGCGCGGAAGTGGCCAATATTAGTCATACATGAACCGATAAACACCTCATCGATTTTTTGACCGGCCACTTCTGACAACAATTTCACATCATCAGGATCATTCGGACAGGCAAGGATCGGCTCTTTTATTTCATTTAAGTCAATCTCAATCACGGCGGCATATTCAGCATCGGCATCCGCTTCCATTAACTGCGGATCTGCCAACCAGGCTTCCATCTCTTCGATGCGACGGGTAATGGTACGCACATCACCATAACCTTCGGCAATCATCCACTTAAGCATCACGATATTGGAGTTTAAGTATTCAATAATAGGCTCTTGATCCAGCTTGATTGCACAGCCTGCTGCACTGCGCTCTGCCGATGCATCGGAAAGCTCAAATGCCTGCTCTACTTTCAGTGTCGGCAGACCTTCAATTTCCAGCACACGACCGGAAAAAATATTTATCTTGTTTGCTTTCTCGACGGTAAGCAGGCCGTCTTTAATCGCCTGATAAGGGATGGCATTGACTAAATCACGCAGTGTCACACCCGGCTGCAGTTCGCCCTTAAAACGCACTAGCACTGATTCCGGCATATCCAGCGGCATAACACCTGTTGCTGCGGCAAATGCCACTAAGCCGGAACCGGCCGGGAAAGAGATACCCAGCGGGAAACGAGTATGGGAATCGCCACCCGTACCTACCGTATCCGGCAATAACATGCGGTTTAACCAAGAGTGAATGATACCGTCACCTGGGCGCAGGGAAACACCACCACGATTCATAATAAAGTCGGGCAGCGTATGATGAGTGGTAACATCGATAGGTTTCGGGTAAGCAGCCGTATGACAGAAAGACTGCATAACCAGATCTGCAGAGAAACCTAAACAAGCTAAATCTTTAAGCTCATCACGGGTCATTGGCCCGGTTGTATCCTGCGAGCCAACCGTGGTCATTTTAGGTTCACAATATTGACCGGCACGCACACCCTCTATGCCACATGCTTTGCCGACCATTTTTTGTGCCAGCGTATAACCTTTAGTGGAAACTTCTGTTTCTTCCGGCACCTGAAATACCGTTGACGCTTCAAGCCCTAGCGATTTACGCGCACGCTCAGTTAAACCGCGTCCGACGATAAGTGGAATACGGCCACCGGCACGTACTTCATCAAGAATAATCTTGGTTTTTAATGTAAACTCAGCAATCACCTCACCCGTTTCATGGTTTTTTACCACGCCTTGGTGCGGATAAATATCAATGACGTCACCGGTGTTTAATTTGCTGACATCCATTTCAACAGGCAGAGCCCCTGAGTCTTCCATGGTATTAAAGAAAATAGGCGCAATTTTTCCGCCGATACATACACCACCAGCACGCTTATTGGGCACATAGGGAATATCATTACCCATAAACCAGAGCACAGAGTTGGTTGCTGATTTACGCGAAGAGCCTGTACCGACAACATCACCCACATAAGCAAGTTGGTGACCCTTTGCCTTTAAGGCATCAATCTGCTTAATTGGACCGACCACACCCTCTTCATCTGCTTCAATCCCTTCACGAGAGTTCTTAAGCATCGCCAGGGCATGCAGCGGAATATCAGGACGAGACCAGGCATCCGGTGCCGGCGACAGGTCATCGGTATTGGTTTCACCTGGGACTTTAAATACTGTCATGGTCATTTTTTCAGCAACAGCAGGTTTTTCCAAGAACCATTGCGCATCCGCCCATGACTGCAAGACTTGCTGTGCAAAGGCATTACCCGCTTTGGCTTTTTCTTCAACATCATAAAAGGCATCAAACATTAATAATGTATGAGATAGCGCTTCTACTGCCAACGGAGCAAGCGCTTCGTTATCAAGTTGGGTGACCAAAGGTTCAATATTGTAACCGCCCTGCATAGTACCTAATAACTTCACTGCATGTTCAGCGGTCACAATCGGTGATGTGACTTCAGCTGATGCAATAGCAGATAGAAATCCAGCTTTAACATAGGCCGCTTCATCCACACCCGGGGGAATTCGGTTTTCTAAGAGCTCGATCAGAAAGGCTTCTTCCCCTTGCGGTGGGTTTTTTAATAATTCAACTAATGCAGCCGTCTGTTCAGCATTAAGCGGCTGTGGAACAATACCTTGTTCAGCACGCTCTGCGACATGTTTACGATAAGCTTCTAGCACAATAATAACCTCTTTGTTGCAGCGCAAAAACGCTGTATTGGAATCGTTTTATCGGAATAAAATTCAGACAAAGTATATATCATCATAGGTATAATTAAAATAAAAGGCCGAATCGGCCTTTTATTAACTTACAGTTACACTAGCAAAAAGCATCTCTATATTCTATTTTAAGGAGCTTCGTTAAACTGAAAACGGATATTTAATCGCCTCATGATGTTGATAGTCACTGACTTCAAAGTCATCCATGGTGACCCAGGTTTCCAGGTCTTCAAGTGATTTAATCTTCGGGTTAATGGTCAGTTTAGGCGAGGCAAACGGCTTACGCTTTAACTGCACATCACGCATCAGCTCAAGTTGGTCTTCATAGATATGGGCATTAACAATCTTATGATAAGCCATTCCCGGTTTTTTCCCGGTGATCTGCGCCATTAACGCCAGAAAGGTAAACACCTGCACCTGGTTAAAGTTGAGCCCCAGCGGGACATCACAGGAACGCTGATAACTGGTCAGGTAAAGGGTATCGCCAAGCAATGAGAAGGTATGGGTATGCATGCACGGACGCAAGCAGCCCATATCGAATTCACCGGGATTATAAAAAGTGATGATTTCACCGCGATCGTCGATACCGTTTTTCAGGTTATCAACCACTTTTCTTAATTGATCCAGATGTCCGCCATCAGGCTTTGCCCAAGCACGCCCCTGTACGCCGTAAACACGGCCCATATCATCTTTACCTTTACGATATTGATTGTTTAACCAGGCGCTGTTGAGGTTGGCATTGGCATCCCAGGTTTTAGTACCTAAGGCTCTAAAATCCGCGGCATTATCATAACCGCGAATATATCCGAGTAACTCGGCAATCGCCGACTTCCAAAAGCTCTTACGCGTAGTGATCATCGGGAATTTATTATTGCCCACATCATATTGCAGATCGGCATTAATCACGGTTAAACAGCGTTTCTGGGTACGTTCATTTTCAATCCACACCCCCTCATCAATAATGCGCTGGCATAAATCTAAATATTGTTGCATCTCTTTGTATCCTATTTTACGATTTTTTTGTGTCGTTATGCAGACGGTTATCACGATATGCAAAAGCGATTAGGCAGCCCCCCGCAATCACCATAGGTAAGGACAATATCTGTCCCATACTCAAGCCAAAGCTCAGCAAGCCAAGGTGTGCATCCGGTTCACGGGCAAATTCAACAAGAATACGGAAGACACCGTAAGCTAATAAAAACAGTCCCGCCACCGAGCCACTAGGGCGGGGTTTGCGAATAAACAGCAGAAGAATAATAAACAGCAGCAGCCCTTCCAGTGCAAACTCATAGAGCTGTGAAGGATGGCGCGGCAGCGGCCCGGCATTTGGGAAAACCACACCGAAAGGAGAGTCAGTGACGCGCCCCCACAACTCGGAATTAATAAAGTTACCGATCCGCCCGGCCCCCAGGCCCACCGGCAGAAGCGGCACAATAAAATCTCCCACTGCTAAAATTGAGCGCTGATTTTTTTTAGCATAATAGATAATCGCGGTCACAACACCCAGCACACCGCCATGAAAAGACATTCCCCCTTCCCAAATCCTAAATAGATAAAGCGGGTTATCTAAAAACTGCGGCAACTGGTAGAAGAACACATAACCGCAGCGTCCCCCTAAAATCACCCCTAAAAAACCATAGAAGAGCAGGTCACTTGCCTGCTCGCGAGTCCAGAGACCGTTAGAACGATCACATTGGCGATTAGCCATCCAAAAGGCAAAAACAAATCCGAGCAGATACATTAAGCCATACCAGCGGATATCCAGCGGGCCAATACTGATTGCAATCGGGTCGATTTGAGGTAATACGAAATTTGAAACTGACATCTATTCACTCATTGAAGATTAAAATAAAGTTAATATAGCAGTAAAGCTCAGCGTATAAAATTTTTATTATTTATGACCCAGTTTAAAGAAAATTCACTTTCAGCCACTTATAATGCGCGCGCCAGACTCATGATGGTTTGGCAAAATAGCTTTACCGAAGGCGCTGAAAATTTACAGTTTAACCGTCGACAACTCGCACATTAAAGATAAAAATCATGCTCAGCTGTCGCTTACAACTTGAGAAAGAAGTGCTTTGAACTAACGCACAACTGAGATTAACACTCTTCTTCGTGCCCCCATACAATAAACAGGTTTATCATATGAATCCCAACCCCAGTCTTTCACAACGCCTTTTAAACGGCAGTCTAGTAGTGCAAATTGTTATCGGTATTATTGCCGGTGTGCTGATTGCATCCATTTCACCCAGCAGTGCCCAGTCTATCTCTTTCCTTGGCGCGCTCTTTGTCGGCGCATTAAAAGCCGTAGCCCCTATACTGGTTTTTATTTTGGTGGCGTCATCGATTGCTAACCAGAAAAAGGGAGCGCATAGCAACCTAAAACCAATTATTAAACTTTATCTGCTAGGCACTTTCTTCGCCGCTTCGACGGCCGTTGTGATCAGTTACTTCTTCCCGACTACACTGGTACTAAGCTCTACGGATATTCAGGCAACGCCGCCGGAAGGTATTGCCGAAGTATTAAATACCCTGCTATTTAAAATTGTTGATAATCCCGTCAATGCGCTGCTGACAGGTAACTTTATCGGTATTCTCACCTGGGCGGCAGGTTTAGGTTTAGCGCTGCACCATGCTAACGCTGCGACAAAAGATGTACTTCATGATCTCTCTAACGGTGTCACCAAAATTGTCCACCTGGTGATCCGTTTTGCCCCCATCGGTATCTTTGGTTTAGTGGCCAGTACTTTTGCAGACACGGGTTTTGCGGCTCTGCTCGGCTATTCTCACCTGCTGGCGGTGTTACTGGGCTGTATGTTATTTATCGCCTTTGTTGTCAATCCTGCCATTGTTTATCTGCAAATAAAAACTAACCCCTACCCGTTAGTTTTAAAATGTTTGCGTGAATCAGGTGTAACAGCCTTCTTTACCCGTAGCTCTGCGGCAAATATTCCCGTTAATATGGAACTGTGTGAAAAACTAAAACTTCATGAAGACACATATTCGGTTTCTATTCCACTGGGTGCAACCATCAATATGGCCGGTGCTTCAATCACTATTACCGTACTGACGCTAGCAGCGGTACATACACTGGGTATTGAGTTTGATATTGCCACGGCTATTTTATTAAGTGTGGTGGCTGCGGTTTCTGCCTGTGGCGCTTCTGGTGTTGCTGGCGGTTCACTATTGCTGATTCCGCTGGCATGCGGCTTATTTGGCGTGCCCAATGAAGTGGCCATGCAGGTGGTAGCCATTGGTTTTATTATCGGTGTGGTACAAGACTCAGCTGAAACAGCGCTGAACAGCTCTACCGATGTGCTCTTTACTGCGGCCGCCTGCTATGCGCAGGAGGCTGCCAATAGTCCGGTCAGTGAGTCAAACTCATATGCGGCAGAAAAAGCATAACTAGAAAACAATGCTGGCCAATAAAAACCGAGTATTTATACTCGGTTTTTATTGGCGCTGTTGCCTGCGGCTATTTACCGGCACGAATAAATCCGTCCAACCCTTTTCTTTCCAGGTAATCAACAAAAACAGCGCGGGTTTCGACACCGCTATTGGCTTTTAACGCCTTTTCAATGCAGTGTTGCAGTTCATGCAGCGGCAGTGCATTGATCAGGTATTTTATCTTGCTCATATTGGTCGCATTCATGCTCAGTCTTTGGTAACCCAAGCCAAGTAAAATCAGCGCACCAATCGGATCCCCGGCAAGCTCGCCACAAATACTGACTTCTAAATCAAACTTAGTGCAGCTATCAATAATTAATTTTAAGGCCTGCAAAACAGCAGGATGGTAACTGTCAAAAAGTGAAGCGACACGGCTATTATTGCGATCCACGGCCAGCAGGTATTGAATCAGATCATTGCTGCCAATGGAAATAAAATCAATCGCCATCGCCAATTGCGGAATAATAAAGATAGATGAGGGTACCTCGACCATCACCCCTATTTTAGGCAATGGAAAAGCCTCTTCCGTTAACCCTATTTCATATTTAATCTCCTGCCAGGCTTGTATTATCAAACGCTTGGCTTCATACACCTCTTCTATGGCGCTGATCATCGGCAACATAATGCGTAAGTTCTGATGCTCCAGATTAGCTCTTAACATCGCTCGAATCTGTACGAGAAAGATCTCCGGCTGATCTAAAGTAAAACGAATGCCCCGCCAGCCAAGAAATGGGTTGTCTTCAAGAATCGGAAAGTAACTGAGCTGCTTATCGCCACCGACATCCAAGGTGCGCATGGTCACGGGAAGAGGCGCATATTGACTTAACAGGCATTGGTATGACTGCATCTGCTCGAGCTCTGTCGGAAATGAGTCAGTGAGCATAAAAGGTAATTCACTGCGGTATAGCCCAATACCATCAAATAACCCCGCCACCTCTTTATTGCGATTCGAGCTCAGCCCGGTATTGAGGAGAATGGCAATCTTCTGCCCGTCCAGAGTGATTGCCTCTTTATATTCTCCGGGTTCAACCAGCCGTTGCAGCTCCCTCTCTTCATCGATCAGTTTTTGATAATGGCTTAATACGCTCGCTTCCGGAGATAAAATTGCACAGCCTGCATAACCATCAATAATGACCCGCTTGTGATTAATATTATCTAAAGAAAGTGCCGCTCCCACCACCGCTGGAATCCCCAGGGTACGCGCTAAAATAGCCACATGTGAACTCACTCCGCCATAAATAGAGATAATCCCCTGTAATTTATCGGTTGGAATACTGGCCAGCATGGATAAAGACACTTCAGAAGCGACCAGAATCAGCCGATCAGGTAACTCGACTTTCTCTTCGACCTGTTGCGTTATATGGTATAAAAGGCGTTGCGCAACATCTTTGATCTCTGCCGCACGCTCCTTTAGATAACTGTTACTCATCGCATTGAATTTATCGATATAAGATTCAGCAACGACCTTTACAGCACTCGAGGCCCTTAACTCATAATCATTAATCTGTTCACGAATAGCACTTAAAAATACTTTATCCTTTAAGACATGAGAATAGATATCAAACAAAGCAAAAGTGTCATTGGACAGCTGTTCTTTTAAGGTCAGCGCCAGCGTTGAAAACTCATCATTGCACTTTTCGACAACCCGATCAAAGAGCAGCAATTCCTGGCGGCTTGAATAACTTTTGCTAACACTGACTTCTGCCAGGGTCAAGGTCGGGCGAATAACGTAAGCATCGGCAATCGCAATCCCCGGACTGGCAGGCGAACCATGCAGATAGATAGAACTGCTGATATGATTTAACTGCTGCAGCTCTAAACGCAACCCGGAATTAGCCAGAACCGTGCCTAAATGCATCGCCAGGGTAACCAGAAAAGACTCTTCTACTTCGCTAAATAAACGGGTGTTTTTTTGTTGGGCAACCAGTACACCCAGCACTTGCCGTTTATGAATAATAGGAGTACCCAGAAAAGAGTGAAAAAGCTCTTCCTGACTGTCAGGCAGATATTTGTAGCGGGGATGTTCACTAATATTGGCCAGATTTAAAGGTTCGCCCTTTTCATGCACCAGACCGACGATCCCTTCGCCAAATGCCAGGTGACGCTGGCCAACTGCGGCACGGGCAAGGCCTTGGCTGGCAATTAAATTGAGGCGCTTAGTTTTATCATCGGTAATGTAAATGGAGCAGCAGTCGACATGCATGGTCTGGCGAGTTTGCTGCACCAGCGTATTCATCGCAGCGGCTAAACTTTTTGCATTCCCAACCTGCTCGACAATATCACGCAACTGACTTAACATGCAAAATCCTTTGACAAAAAATAGGTTAACGCTTTCTATAAAAAGAGGAACGACGAGGGCGTTTGTTTCTTTTCTTCTTTTCTGAACTGCTTTTCATTAAAGCAAAAGCCGCCGCTGAAAATTCTTTCAATGCTTTACGGTAAACCTCTCGCTTAAATGATACAACCTGACGAACAGGATACCAATAGCTCACCCAACGCCAGTCATCAAATTCCGGATGACCGCATGTATCAAACTCTATTTGCTTATCATCAGATATTAACTGTAATAAAAACCAGCGTTGTTTTTGCCCTATGCACACAGGATCAGGTGAGTCCCAACGTACCAGTCTTTTAGGCAATTTATAACGTAACCAGCTGCGGCTACTTGCTAATATTTTTACATGCTCAGATTTGAGGCCAACCTCTTCGTACAACTCGCGATACATAGCCTGTTCAGGTGTTTCACCCTCTTTTATTCCTCCTTGAGGAAACTGCCATGAATGTTGTCCAAATCGCTTTGCCCATAAGACCTGCCCATTTTTATTACAGATGATGATAGCTACATTTTGCCGGTAACCGTCAGTATCAATCACTAAGGAGCCTTTTAGAAGTTAAAATCCATTACCTTAGTATTAATGATAATGAATAAAATTTAATTAAGAATGCATTCTTTCATAGATTACCCCGGCCTTCAAACTGATAAGGTTAAAATTGTCGGCCAAAATTAGAGCAGTAATTCTCCGCTTTTTATGCACGACATTGATCAATGCTGTGCCATCAAAAACCAACTACTCACATATCCACGAAAATTGTGTATAACTTTGTGTATAATAAATGCGTTTATGCGCAACGAAGCTTTAACGAAGAATAGAAGATCTTTACCAAGCTTATTAATTCTTTAATTATGAACGAAATAACAATTGCTTACGAGTTATTTATGCGAACAATTAAAAGTTAACTGTAATTAGATCCAGCACTATTAATTCACAATCTAATGTGCATATATTATTAGTTTAAAAAACAACCAGCGATAATTTCAGTGCGCTTTTATGGTTAATTATTGGACAGTTTTTCCTTATTTGAGTATAAAAGCTGTAGTTGTTCATCAAAATCTTTCTAAATATGCACTTATCCACGCTAAAAGTGGATAACTCTGTGTAACTTTTAGAATAAACGCATGGATAACCTTGAATAAATCAAAATAAGCGTGAACTTAATATGTCAGAAAATAATCAACAAGTGATATCTCCCCCCCGTTCCACAGAAGAGCTGTTAACACGCTGTGCAGATATTGCCGGTTATTCACTGGCCGAATTAGCGGAACTGGCCGGCATTCTTCTGGCAAAAGATCTGCGCCGCAATAAAGGCTGGGTTGGACAGTTAATAGAATGGCATTTAGGGGCGACAGCAGGCAGTAAGCCTGAGCAGGATTTTAAACATTTAGGTATCGAGCTGAAAACCATTCCTATTGATCAACAGGGGAAAGTATTAGAAACCACTTTTGTCTGCTCTGCACCTATTATCAATACCAGCCAACTCACCTGGGAAAATTCTAATGTGCGCAATAAGCTCAGCAGAGTGCTATGGGTGCCCGTGCAGGGAGAACGCAGCATTCCGCTTGGAGAACGCGTAGTAGGCAACGGCTTTTTATGGTCCGCTGACCCGCAACAAGAACTTCTATTAGCCTCTGACTGGAATGAAATAATGGAAAAAGTGGCGCTTGGAAAAATACAGACGATCAGTGCGCGGGATGGGCAAGTGCTGCAGCTTAGGCCGAAAGCTGCCAATGGCCGTTGTTTAACAGATGCTTTTGGTGAAGACGGCGCCTTAATCAAAGTCCGTCCGCGCGGTTTTTATCTGAAAAAACATTTCACCCAATCAATTATTAATCAACAATTTGATCTTTAATACAAAAATTAAGAAAAATCGGCTAGAAATCAACCTCCTTTTGCAGTAAATTTAGATAAACATTTTTTAAGGAGTTGATTATGCCGATAAAAAAGCAATATCTAAAGTCTAAACCGCAGGTCAAAGTTACATTTGAAATAGAAAAACAAGATGCGCAAGATGCACAGCATATTGTTTTACTTTCATCGCATAATAACTGGACACCTATTGAATTTAAAAAATTTAAAAACGGTAAATTTAAAATAGCTGAAAATATTTCACTGCAAGAGCATGATAATTTTCAATTTATCTATAAAGCAACAGCAGAAGATGGCGATGAATTCACCATTCTTCCTGAAGACGCGAACAGTTATATTGATAATGGTATCTCTGATGGCGGCAAAAATGCCGTATTAGAAATCACCCCATAATACATTATTTATCCTGGTCTAAAAAAGCCGCTACAAAGCGGTTTTTTGCTGTCTATGGCTAAGACTGTATTTTCAGGGCCGATTTATCTTTCCTAGCCTAACCTGTAGTCGCCGAAAAATCACTCCATCAAGGCTCGAAAAGTGTGGTTTAGTTATTCTAAATAAACTTTGAGCAATACAGAGAGAGTGATTTTCAGGCACTACCCGAAGGGCTGGGGCTATTTTTCATTCTGACTGCGTTGGCAAATGTTAACTATAGATCGCTATTACTTAAATTTTCCGCCTTGCCAGAGCAAAAAATAGCCTCCAGCAGGAACGGCAACGAAAGATAAACAGGCTCTAGTTGTTAATAATATGTAATAATCAATTTACTGAGTCTTCTTAGATAGTGAATTAATCATGAACAATATTGAAATTCGTGGTGCTAAAACCCATAACCTGAAAAATATCGACCTTTCCATTCCTCGTGATAAATTAATTGTTATTACCGGGCTTTCCGGTTCAGGAAAGTCATCACTGGCGTTTGATACCCTCTATGCCGAAGGTCAGCGCCGCTATGTGGAGTCGCTATCTGCCTACGCTCGGCAGTTTTTATCGTTAATGGAAAAGCCCGATGTTGAGCATATCGAAGGATTGTCCCCGGCTATCTCTATCGAGCAGAAATCCACCTCACACAATCCTCGCTCGACCGTCGGTACCATCACTGAGATTCATGATTATCTGCGCTTGTTATTTGCCCGTATCGGCGATCCCCGCTGCCCGATACATAATGTCACCCTTAATGCACAAACAGTCAGTCAGATGGTTGATGCCATTTTAGAAAATCCTAGCGGCAGTAAAATGATGTTGCTGGCACCTATTGTCAAAGAGCGCAAAGGTGAGCATATTAAAACCTTTGCCAACCTGGCTGCACAGGGTTTTTTACGGGCACGTGTCGATGGGGATATTTGTGACTTAAGCGATCCGCCAACACTGGCGCTGCATAAAAAACATACTATCGAGGTCGTTGTCGACCGCTTTAAGGTGCGAGATGATCTTAAGCAACGCCTGGCTGAATCCGTTGAAACCACGCTTAACTTAAGCCATGGTTCTGTGGTGCTGGCCTTTATGGATGAAAATAAGCCTGAGCAGATTTTTTCGGCTAATTTTGCCTGCCCGCATTGCGGCTACAGCATTAGCGAACTAGAGCCGCGTATCTTCTCTTTTAACAATCCGGCCGGCGCATGTGAAACTTGTGACGGCCTGGGTATCGAGCAGTATTTTGATCCGCAACTAGTCGTTACCGATAAAAGCTTAAGCCTGAGTGAGGGAGCTATTGACGGCTGGAGCAGTAAATCTAACTACTACTTTCAGATGCTGCTGAGTGTTGCCGAGCATTACGGTTTTTCAGTCGACAGCCCTTTTCAGGCGCTCGATAAGCAGCAGCAGAATATTGTTTTATACGGCTCAGGAAAAGAAAAGATAGCCTTCTCCTACAGCAATGATAAAGGCGATATGGTTTCCCGTCTGCATGCCTTTGAAGGCGTTATTCCCAATAGGCAGCGCCGTTATCGGGAGACTGATTCCAGCGCGATGCGGGAGTACCTGGCAAAATATATGAACCGCAAACCCTGCTCAAGCTGTGGCGGTTCAAGATTGCAGGAGGCATCCCGACATGTCTATATTAATGATGTCAATCTGCCCTATATCTCCTCACTGTCCATTGCTGAGGCGCTGAGCTTTTTCCAGCAGCTGACATTACAAGGGCAGAAAGCAGAAATAGCCGACAAGATCCTTAAAGAGATCCTCGAGCGGCTCGGCTTTTTAGTCAATGTCGGACTTAATTATCTGAGTTTAGAGCGTAGCGCAGAAACGCTTTCCGGTGGTGAAGCCCAACGTATCCGCCTGGCAAGCCAAATTGGTGCCGGCTTAATGGGCGTCATGTATGTTTTAGATGAACCCTCTATTGGCCTCCACCAGCGAGATAATGAACGCTTACTTAAAACACTGACCCACTTGCGCGATCTGGGTAATACCGTGATTGTCGTCGAGCATGATGAAGATGCGATTCGCCAGGCGGATCATATTATCGATATTGGTCCCGGAGCGGGCATTCATGGTGGTGAGGTTATTACCCAGGGTAATCTGCAAA
>JBFGZH010000030.1:0-16372 GCA_041586895.1 Psychromonas sp.
AGAGGGTGATCGCGTTATGGTCTGCCTCTCCGGCGGCAAGGATAGTTTCACTATGCTCGATATACTGCTTGAGCTGCGCGCGGCCGCACCGATTAAGTTTGATATCATCGCCATAAATTTAGATCAAAAGCAACCGGGCTTCCCTGAGCATATTCTTCCTGAGTACCTTGAAAACTTAGGGGTTGAGTACAAAATAGTTGAAGAAGACACCTACAGCATTGTTCAGGACAAAATTGAGACAGGTAAAACGACCTGCAGTTTATGCTCACGCTTACGTCGCGGTATTCTCTACCGTACGGCTCGGGAGGTTGGTGCAACAAAAATTGCCCTGGGTCATCATCGCGATGACTTGCTGGCGACTATGATGCTCAATATGTTCTTTGGCGGTAAGCTCAAATCAATGCCGGCAAAACTGGTTTCTGATAATGGCGAGCATGTGGTGATCCGCCCTCTCGCTTACTGTAAAGAGAAAGAGATTGAACAGTATGCCGAGCTGAAAGGCTTTCCTATTATTCCGTGCAATTTATGCGGCTCGCAACCTAATCTGCAACGCCAGATAACCAAACAGATGCTCAATGACTGGGATGTGAATTTTCCGGGCAGGTTAGAGTCAATGTTTACGGCGATGCAAAATGTCGTGCCTTCGCACCTTTCTGATACCACGCTGTTTGACTTCAAAGCCATTACTAAAGAATCCGGCGTTATCAATGGCGGCGATATCGCCTTTGATAAAGAAGAGATAAAACAAACATTAACAGCAACACCGTCAATTACTGAGCAATACTTCAGCGAACAGGAAACGCTAGAAATTAAAGAGCTGACTTAAATTGTTTGAATAATAAACACTTAGGCTTGTTTTAGATCAGCATATTGTAGTTTACGGTAAAAAAATAACGCTTTTTGACAAAAAATAGATGGGCTTCAAGCGAGAGTCATTTATAATCACCTCGGCGTATCAATAATTTAAATTAATAAAATGGAGAAAACAATGAGAACACCTCTTGTAATGGGTAACTGGAAATTAAACGGTACTAAAGAATCTGTTTCTGCTTTAATCAAAGGCATCGAAGCTGCTGCTGACGCTGCAACAGGCGTTGAAGTTGCCGTATGTCCGCCAGCTATCTTTATTGAGCAAGTTGCTAACCTAGTCGCTGATAACAGCATTGAATTTGGCGCACAAGATGTGAGCACAAATGTTGCTGGTGCTTTCACTGGCGAAACATCTCCTGTAATGGTTAAAGAGTTTGGCGCTAAATACAGCCTGGTTGGTCACTCTGAGCGTCGTCAGTACCATAACGAAACTGATGCTGTTGTTGCTGCAAAATTCGTTGCTATCCAAGAAAACGGCTTAGTACCTGTATTATGTATCGGTGAAACACTTGAAGAGCGTGAAACTGATAAAACATTTGCCGTTGTTGAAACGCAAATCAAAGCGGTAATCGATGTTGCTGGTATTGATGCACTGGCAAACTGTGTAATCGCATACGAACCAGTTTGGGCTATCGGTACGGGTAAAGTTGCAACTTCTGAGCAGGCTCAGGAAGTTCACGCACACATCCGTTCTTGGTTAGCAGAGCAAAGCAAAGTTGTTGCTGAAAAAGTGCAAATCCTTTACGGCGGCAGTGTTAAAGCAGCCAGCGCAAAAGAGCTATTTGCACAACCAGACATCGACGGCGGCCTAGTTGGTGGTGCTGCACTTATCGTTGAAGAGTTTGTTGGCATTATCGAAGGTGCTAAATAAGCCCTTTTTAATAAACTAATGCTAAGGCGCTATTTAATAGCGCCTTTTTTATTTCCAGCAGAACCTTTCCGAGCGCTCAAAGCGAGTTTTTTCTCCTTATTAACAGCAAAAATCTTCAATAAAAACAGTTCCTATCAACAACTAGCGTGCTATGATAAGTTATCACTTTGTTAACAATACATAGGAGCGACTATGAGTTCATCAATCTTTAATACGCAGACGCAAAGCACAGGCATCTCCATTAATAAGGTCCTGAAAAATACTTATATTTTACTGGGTATGACCTTAGCTTTTTCAGCATTAACCGCAACCATTGCCACCATGATCAATATCGGTGCCATAGCCTCATTAGTGCTGTCACTTGTGGGTCTGGGTCTGTTATTTGTTGTTTCTAAAACAGCCAATTCAGGAAAAGGGATATTTTGGGTCTTTATGTTCACCGGTGTCATGGGCGCCTCTCTGGGCCATATGCTTAACCACTACCTGGCAATGGCAAACGGCAGCTCCCTGATAATGCAGGCACTAGGCTCAACTGCACTGATCTTTTTTGCACTATCCGGCTATGTGTTAACCTCCCGTAAAGACTTCTCATTTATGGGCGGTTTTTTAATGGCGGGTATGATCGCTGTTATTATCGCTATGATTGCCAATATCTTTCTGCAAATCCCAATCATGCAGGTTGTGATCAGCAGCGTGGTTGTGCTTATTATGTCCGGTTTTATCCTGTTTGACACCAGCCGTATTATTAACGGCGGCGAAACTAACTATATTCGCGCAACGGTTTCATTATACTTAAACCTCTTTAACCTGTTTGTTCATCTGCTGCATTTATTAAATATTCTTGATGATTAATCAGTAAAGCGCTGTTGTATTCTTACAAAATCCAATACAACAGCGGGCTGCTTTACTAGGGTCAAAGGGCCCTGGTAAAGCCTTCCTTCATTTCACCTTTAAACAAGCTTTCCTGCCAGCAGGCATTAACATAACCCATCACGCCAGTGCTATGAGCACAACGCAAAAACCAATCTATAAGTTGTCAATGAAAAACAGCGCCGCGACAGGGCTCTGCTTGCCGATCTAGTACAACCAGCACCTTTGCACCGCGATCTTGTCCATGCAAATGCTTGCCGATAGCACAAACTATCGCCCAGTGATGGCAGCACAGGCGCAACTCAAGGTGCACAGCGGATTATTTATTCACCCAGCTAATGGCTGTACCCTAACTCCTGTGCCGGCTGAATATTACTGGCACGCCATGCCGGATAAATGGTCGCTAATATACTCATCAGAAAAGCCAGCACTGTGACCGCAACCACCTGTAGCGAATCCACTTGTGAAGGCAAAAAATCGATAAAGTAGATATCGCCGGATAGAAATTTATGACCTATTAAATGCTCGACTGACTCAATAATAGCGGTTAAATTAAGCGCAATATAGACACCGCACAGGGCACCGAACAGGCAACCGAGCAGGCCATTAAACGCACCTTGGACAATAAAGATAAAACGCAGCATCCATTTCGACGCTCCCATGGTTTTAAAAATCGCAATATCACTGCGTTTCTCATTCACGGCCATCACTAATGTTGAGACTATATTAAAACAGGCGACGGCAACCACCAGCAGTAAGATCACATACATTAATGACTTCACCATCTGAATATCCTGATACAGATAGCCCTGGCTGGTGATCCAGCTTTTAATATAGACATAAGAGTTCAGGCTGTAACCGACAGTCCGGGCAATATGCTGGGCTTGCAGAATATTATCCACCTTAAAGGCAATCGCATTGGCACTGTGCATCGACAATATCTGCTTGGCATCATCGATATGGATAAAGGCCAGCACACCATCTAGCTGTCCGCCCATCGCAAACAGCCCCACCAGTTTGAACCTGACGCTGCGCGGTGCTTTTAATCCCTTCCCCTGCTGTTTATCCGGCAGCAGCAAAGAGAGCGAATCGCCGACACTCACCCCTAACTTATCGGCCACATTTTTACCCAGGATCAGCGAACGTTCACCGGAGTCAAGCAGAGACCAATCACCCTGTTTAATATAGTGCTCGACCTGAGTGACATTACTTTCCGTTTGCGGCGCAATGGCGCGGATCTGCAGGGCTTTCATTTGCGTATCTTTTTGCAGTAGGCCGCTAAATGTTATATAGGGTGTCGCACTAATGACCCCAGGTTGCGCTTCAACCTGCTGCAGAGTCGTTGCTAAATCATCAAAACTGCCATTGACTGTCTGCAGCTCGCCATGGGGAATAACTGACAATAACTGATCGCGCAGCGCTTTCTCAAAACCATTCATGGCCGAAAGCCCGACTATCAGGACAGCCACTCCCAGAGAAATACCCAAAATAGAAGCGATGGAAATAAAAGAAACAAAGCTGTTTTTATGTTTGGCACGGCTGTAACGCAGACCAACAAACATAGCTAATGGTCTGAACATTATAAGTCACCCTGCAGAATACCGTTGACCATATGCTCCTGACGGTTTAGCTTATTCGCTAACTGCTGGTCATGGGTGACCACCACAAAAGCCGTTCCTAGCTCCCGGTTGAGTGTTTTTATTAACTGATAAACACTTTCCGCACTTTGCGCATCAAGATTACCCGTGGGTTCATCAGCCAGTACCAATTGCGGTTCATTGATGAGTGCGCGGGCAATGGCAACACGCTGCCGTTCTCCGCCGGATAGTTCAGAGGGGCGATGCTGTAAACGCTTCTCCAGGCCAACCCGTTTTAACATCGCCTGTGCTTTCTGGCGCGCCAGCTTTATATTGCAGCCCGCAATTAATAGCGGCATGGCAACATTTTCCAACGCAGTGAATTCAGATAGCAGGTGATGAAACTGATAGACAAAGCCTAAACATTGATTACGCCACCGCGCTTGTTTATTGGCAGACAGGCGGTGGATATTTTGTCCTTGATAAAGCACCTCGCCGGCACTGGGCTTATCCAATGCGCCAAGCAGATGCAACAGCGTACTTTTCCCCGAACCTGAGCTGCCGACAATGGCTAATAGCTCACCTTCTGCAACGCTCAACTCGACTCCCTGCAACACAGTGGTGGATAGCTCTCCCTCCTGGTAAGTCTTAGTTAAATTAGAGCAGATCAGTATGGTTTTATTTGCAGTTTCTCTATTTTCAATGGTGTTATTCATATCTTAATGCCTCAACAGGACTTACTTTACCGGCACGATATGCCGGATATAAGGTCGCCAGTAAACTTAATAACATTGCCCCAAACATGATCACAATAATTTGTAATGGTTGATGCACAACAGGTAATAATCGCGCTCCACCGGAGGCATCAGACAAAAAGTGTACCCCTAAAAAAGCGATGCTTTCATTAATATAACTGCTTAACAACAACCCCAGGCCGGTACCCACTAGCGCGCCAATAATACCGCTCCACGCCCCTTGAATAATAAAAATAAGATTAAGGGTAAGGTTGCTGATCCCCAGGGTTTTCAAAATAGCCACTTCGGCATGCTTATCACTGACCACCATCACCGATGAAGAAAGAATATTAAAGGCGGCAACGCAGATGATTAAACATAACAGTAGCCAGATTATATTTTTTTCCATTTTCACTGCCGCAAAGAGCTCGCCATGTGTTGTGCGCCAATCCGTTAGTGTCTGCCCGGCTTGCAGCTTCGGGGCTGACCAGGATTGAATAGCAAAGGGGTCATCAAGATAAAGGCGCAGTCCGGTTACTTGATTTTCAGCGATGCGAATCAAACGGGCGGCATCCTGTGCGTGCATCAGGACAAGCTGTTGATCAATATCCGATTCGACATTAAACAGGCCGGCAACCGTAAAATTACGCTGACTCGGTATTCGTCCAAAGGGAGTAAAACGACTGCCGCGTGCCGATATAATACGCACTTTATCACCTATACTGACACCGAGATGCCTGGCCAGACTTTGCCCGATAAGTATATGGTAACTGCCTGCACTCAAATCGCTTAGCCGACCGGCATAGATATTATTCTTGAGCACCTCACTGCCGTACATGTGCGGATATATGCCTTCAAAGAGAATCCCCTGTAAATCTTGCCCACTTTGAATAATAGCTTCACTGCGCACCACAGGCTCAACGCTTTTAACGCTGTCGACTGTTAATAGGGAGGGAAGCTGTTGCTGCCAGTCAGTGAGCAGATCATCTTCATTACTGATAATAGCATGCGGAACCGTACCTAAAATACGCGTTTTCAACTCCGCTTCAAAACCATTCATCACAGATAACACCGTTATCAACGCAAGGACGCCAAGCGTGATCCCGCCGGTTGAAAAGAAAGAGACAAAAGAAACAAATTTATTATTACGTTTCGATTTTGTATAACGTAACCCGATAAATAAACTGAGGGGGTAGAACATAAAGGCCTTTGCTTTTTGAATAGTGTTGCTAAGCTGCGCTCTCAAATATCAGCATTCGACTCTGTGCAACTGGAAATAAGCGATTGATAGAGCAATATTCTAATGTATCTTGACAAATCAAGATACTGAAAAATCAGAGAAAGACAGCTAAAGTCAAGAAAAACGCCGCATTATCAATTATATGTAATATTTTTTCGCTAACAGCCCTGCCGACCAATGAAAATACTCTGAACTCACCGATAGCGCAGGAAACAACAAAGACAACGGTTGATTCGAATCCCATTACCTATACAATCAAAGTAATTAAAAATTCCGTGCCGCCAACGCGCTCAACCAATTTACAAGAATAGACCATGAAGCAAGCACCTCTTTTATCAATTCCAGCATTAAAACGTCGCTCTGATCGCTTATTACTTGCCAATTTAGTGGGAGGCAGTCAGGCATTGACCATTAGCGAATGTGCTAAACAGCAGGCATCCCCGCTAATTTTAATTGTTAACGATACGCCGACGGCATTAAAGTTACAGCAGGAGCTGCAATTTTTTGGCGAGCAGAAAATAGCTATTATGACCTTTCCCGATTGGGAAACCCTGCCCTATGATCACTTCTCGCCGCATCAGGATATTATCTCCACACGCATAGAAGCGCTCTATAAATTACCTTATCTAGAGCAGGGGATTCTAATCGTTCCCATCACCACCCTGCTGCTGCGCCTGGCTCCCCCTGCCTATTTAAGGCAGCACACGCTGATTATCAAAAATGGCGAGAAGCTCGAGCTGCAGAGGCTGCGCGCGGATTTAGAGCAAGCAGGCTACTATGCGGTGGAGCAGGTGATGGAGCATGGCGAATTTTGTGCGCGCGGCTCATTATTAGATATTTTCCCTATGGGCAGCCAAACGCCTTACCGAATCGACTTTTTTGATGATGAAATTGACTCCATCCGCCCTTTTGACAGCGAAAGTCAACGCTCTTTAAAACCTATCGATGAAATCAAACTGCTGCCGGCCCATGAGTTCGCAACGGACAACGAGGCAATCAAACGTTTTAAAACAAAGTTTGCCGATAAATTCACTGCACCTCAGTCAACCAGTAAAGATTCTGTCTTCTATCAGATAAGTCAATCTAATCTTCCCGGTGGTATCGAATACTACCAGCCGCTTTTCTTTGAGCAGACAGCCACGCTGTTTGACTATCTGCCGCAGAACTCCAGGCTGGCCATTATTGGCGATATCAATCAGGCCACGCTGGATTTCTGGGAAAGCTTAGAAAAGCGTTATGAAGAGCGCCGTGTTGATCTGCTGCGTCCATTATTAGCCCCTGCAGAGCTCTATCTGCGTCATGAGCAGTGTTTTGAGCAGTTAAAAAAATGGCCGCGTTACTACTTTGACAGTGAAAAATCAAGCGACAGCAAAGCGGGAAAAATCAACCTTGATATTTCCGCGCTCAACGATATTCAAGTTGAACATAAAAAGAAACAACCGCTGCAGAAGCTTAACGATTTTATCAGCAACTTTTCCGGACGTATTTTGTTCAGCGTGGAATCCGCCGGAAGAAAAGAATCCCTGCTGGAGCTGCTGGCGCCGTTAAAATTATCGCTCGGCGAATTTGACAACTTAACGGCTTTTTCTGCAAGTAGCAAACGGCTCGGCATTACGGTCAGCCAGATAGAAAAAAGCTTTATTTTAAATAGCGCAAAACTGGCCTTTATCACCGAAAATGAACTGCTTGGTTTTAAAGTCACCCAAAGGCGTCGTCGTGAAAGTAGCGATGAGTACTACAGCTCTGAGCATATTTTACGCAATTTAGAAGAGCTTAAGATTGGCCAGCCGGTTGTCCATATCGACCACGGTGTCGGCCGCTATCTCGGCCTGCAGACCATAGAAACAGCCGGCAACCTGACCGAGTTTGTCACCTTAGAATATCTGCGCGGTGATAAACTCTATGTGCCGGTCAGTTCATTGCACCTGATCAGTCGCTATAGCGGCCATGACGTTGACCATGCGCCGATTAATAAACTCGGTACAGAGGCCTGGCAGAAAGCGAAAAAACGCGCCGCTGAAAAAGTGCGAGATGTGGCTGCAGAGCTGCTCGATGTTTATGCGCAACGCGCTGCCAAAGTCGGTTATCGTTACCAGCTTAATAAAAATAATTACGCATTGTTCAGCAATGATTTCCCCTTTGAAGAAACTCATGATCAAGCTGTATCGATCAATGCGGTGCTCTCTGATATGTGTTCTCCGCAGCCTATGGATAGACTGGTCTGTGGTGATGTCGGCTTTGGTAAAACCGAAGTGGCGATGCGTGCCGCATTTTTAGCCACAGATAACGCACGCCAGGTCGCCCTGCTGGTACCGACCACCCTGCTTGCCCAACAGCATTACGAAAGCTTTCGTGATCGTTTTGCGAACTGGCCGGTGCGCATCGAAGTGCTATCTCGTTTTAAAACAGGCAAACAGCAGAAGCAGATCTTGCTTGAGGCGGAGCAAGGTAAAATTGATATTTTAATCGGCACCCATAAATTGCTCAGCAGTGATGTTAAATTCTGCGACTTAGGCTTGTTAATTATTGATGAAGAGCATCGTTTCGGGGTGCGTCAGAAAGAAAAAATCAAGGCATTACGCGCCCAGATTGATATTTTAACGCTTACGGCTACCCCTATTCCGCGAACATTAAATATGTCCATGAACGGCATGCGCGATCTGTCTATTATTGCCACCCCGCCTTCAAAACGTTTAGCGGTAAAAACCTTTGTGGAACAAAGCAGCGAGCAAATTATCAGTGATGCCATTACTCGGGAAATTATGCGTGGCGGACAGGTCTACTTCCTGCACAATAACGTCGAGACTATCGAAAAGGCAGCCCAGGATATTCAAGCGCTATTACCACAGGCAAAAATAGCCGTCGCCCATGGGCAGATGAATGAAAACCAACTTGAGCGGATCATGTCCGATTTTTACCATCAGCGGCAAAATGTGCTGGTTTGTACCACCATTATTGAAACCGGCATCGATATTCCAAGTGCCAATACTATTATTATCAACCGGGCCGACCATTTAGGGCTGGCGCAACTGCATCAACTGCGTGGCCGTGTCGGCCGCTCACATCATCAGGCTTATGCTTATCTGCTGACTCCCAACCCTAAACTGATGAGTAAAGACGCGAAAAAACGCCTGGATGCAATCGCCTCTTTAAACACCCTAGGCGCAGGTTTCACCCTGGCCACCCACGATCTGGAAATTCGCGGCGCCGGTGAACTGCTCGGCGATGAGCAGTCTGGACAAATCAGCAGTATCGGCTATAACCTGTATATGGAAATGCTGGATCAGGCGGTCAAGGCATTAAAACATGGCCATGAGCCGACACTTGAACATCTGCTTGCCAGTCAGGCTGAAGTTGAGCTGCGTATTCCGGCGCTTATTCCCAATGATTATATTCATGATGTTAATATGCGCTTATCCCTTTACAAACGCATTGCCAACAGTAAAGATGAACACAGTCTTAAAGAGCTGCAGGTTGAGCTCATTGATCGCTTTGGCTTATTGCCGAATGCCACAAAAAATCTGATTGCAGTCACAAGGGTTAAACAACTTTGTGAACAATTGGGCGTTAAACGCCTGGAAGCACATGCGCAGGGCGGAGCCATTTTATTCACCGAAAATACGCCGGTTGATCCTATGCATCTGGTTTCTTTACTGCAGACACAAAGCAGAACCTTTAAGCTTGATGGCCCGACTAAGCTTAAGTTTAATATCAAGCTTGAAGACGCACGAACCCGCATAAGCTGGATCACCGAGTTGCTGAAAAGTTTTAAAAACCATTTAATCAATAAATAGAATTAAGGATATGATCTTGAATTACAGACTATTAATAGCACTGATTCTAGTCAGCACGGCATTTTCCAGCCATGCACAAGAGCGCTGGTTCGAAGTTGAATTACTGTTATTTCAACGTAACCTGGATATGCAGACGGTCAAAGAAGATCTCGCTGTCAAGAATATCAGCATCGATAGCAGCAGCAGTATTCCCCTATTAAATACAGCTGTGCATGAGTCATGCGCACTCGGCGCCAGCTGCGCGCAGACTCAGGTGCCGGTGCTTATCGACGAGCAACATTTTGCCGCACAGGCTAATGGCTTTGTGCTATTAAACCACGATCAGCTGCAACTGACAGAGCAACGTCAGAAGCTGCAAAGACACGCCGCCTTTAAACCGCTTTTACATTTAGCCTGGCGTATGCCGGTTGCAGGCAGAAGCAGTGCCCGGCCGATTCGCCTTATTGGCGGAGAAAATTATGCCGATAATAGCCTGCAGGGTGCAGCAGAGAAATGGGCTATCGATGGTAACTTCACCCTTTATCTAGATCGTTATCTATTTATCGATAGCCAGCTGCTTATTCGCCAGCAAGGTACAAGGCTTGTCAGTGACAGCCAACAACCTGAATTTGAAGTGATTGACAGTGGTAATGATGTGCAGGTCATCAAAGCAAATGAAAATCTCTTTGCAGCGCCGCTTGTTAACAAACAAGAAGTTATCAATGAAGCCCTGTTTGCTCAGACAAGACGCTTACGCAGTGGTGAAATTCATTATTTTGATCACCCGTTGATGGGCATGATAGTACAGGTCAGAAAAATTCCGCAATAACCGCCCACGAAGCGGTGCATGATGAACGGCTAGCAATGGCTAGCCGTATGATTTTTTACAAGCTTTTATCTCTTGCCTGCCAGTATTGTGTTGCTAAGTCTAAGCACTGCTGCTGCGAATTTTCTCTGTCAAACTGTTTTAACAGTAGCGCTATCGTAGAGATCACAGCGGCATCACCATAACTGTCCTCTATTTCACCTGACCAGACTTTTTGTAAATACTCTCCTGAGACTTCCGTATGCGCGCCACTGGCCTGCTGCAGATAGGTTGGCCATTCCTCTTCAATATAAGAGGTTGAGCCATTGCTGCTGTGCACCCCACAGACGGTGTTGCTGACCCGGGGATTGACTTCGCTTTCTCCGCCTTCACCTTTAAATGCGACCATATTAACCTCCTGGGTTAATAATGCCGCCTGGGCATGCAGTTTTTCATAACCCTTATGAAACACACCGTGAATAGCAAAAGGTGCCGCACAGGGGTTAAGGCTGCGCGCCACTGTATTAAGGGGCGTACGTAAGCCGACCTTGTCGCGCAGCGCTAATAGCGGAATCAGTTCCGGGCAGTAAGCTGACAGAGGAATATAACAGATATTACTTTTAGCCAGTATCTGCTCTGCCTGCTCGCTTGAAGTGGCTATCTCTATTGCCAGCCACGGGCAGGCATCTTCGACCTGATATTTAACCGCATCCACCGCATTAAAACCATGCAGGACAATACGTTTGCCCTGCTGCGCCAATACTTTTGCAGCGAGCAGCAACCACGGTGGCTGACGCTTTTTACCGGCAAAACAGGGCCAGTCAAGATCGACATTCAGCTTCTGCCACTGCGTTGGAATCCTTTCGCGCAATGCCTGAATGTAACCGGCCGCTTCTTCCGGTGTTTCACAGCGCACCCGCTGTAACATTAACAGTACAGCCAGCTGTAATAATTCCGCATCCCCGTTAAGGTAAGAGGAAAGCGCATTATAAGCCTCTTCCTGAGTCAAAGGACGGCGCCCTTTTTCGCCGCGCCCGGTTAATTTAATATATTCACTAAACATAATGGTCCTTAGATTAAATATAAGCGCCAAGCTCTTTTGGCAAATCACTTAATATCGCCAGTGGCTCAAACTGAGACAAGACGGAGTGTGAATGTACCCCATAATCGACACCGATACAGGCAATATTCGCGTTATTGGCCATCTGCAGATCATAGCTGGAATCACCAATCATCAGCGCCTGATGCGGCTGTATATTTAAATCTTCCAAGATTTTATTTAACATCTGCGGATCAGGCTTTGAATTTGTTTCATCAGCACAATAAGTCACAGCAAACAGATCGTCAACAGCATGTTGCTGCAATTGCCTGTTTAAGCCATTGCGTCCTTTACCTGTCGCGACAGCCAGGGTGTAGCCCTGCTCTTTGAGTGCATTCAGCCAGGCTTTAATACCCGGGTAAAAGAGCGTCTGCTGCTGATTATAATGTAAATATTGTTCACGGTAGGCGTTTTCCACCGCAAGCAGCTGTGCCGCAGATGCCGTCGGATAAAGCTCAGCCATTGCTTTACCCAGGCTTAGCCCGATAATATTGCGGATAGCCTCTGTGCTGGGCACTTCCAGCTCGGCTGTAATAGCAGCTTGCTGCATACAAGCGACAATCTTATCAAGAGAGTCCATCAAAGTGCCATCCCAATCAAATATAATAACCGGATATTTCATATTTCTTCCTTTGCCCTTTATTCTACAAACTGATGATGCTACCCAGCAAAGTGCCAGCTCATCTGAACCCAGCCAATATAATAACCGGGGAGTATCATATTAACTTCTTTGTAATTTATCCAACAAGGCGGACAACTGTTCACATAGCGGCGCGCTGACGGTCATCTCCTTTTCCTCGACCGGATGATAAAATGTGATATGCAAAGCATGCAGGAAAAGACGGTTGAGTCCCAGCTTTTTCATCTCTTTAGTGAAGTCCTCATCACCATAGCGATCATCACATGCAATATTATGCCCTTTACAGGCGGTATGCACGCGTATCTGGTGCGTACGCCCTGTCAGAGGACAAGCTTCGACTAAGGTTGCGCCTTGATAACGCTGTACTATTTTAAAACGGGTTTCAGAAGCTTTGCCATCACTACTGACTTTTACAATTGAATTTTGCGCATTTTTAAGCAGCGGCTCTTTAACCGAGCGCCACTTTTTATCCCAGGCCCCCTTAACCAGCGCCAGATACTGTTTATGCATGGTTTTATTACGCAACTGCGCATGCAGGGCACGCAACATACTGCGTTTTTTGGCAATTAAGAGACAGCCTGAAGTTGCTTTATCGAGACGGTGAACTAACTCCAGAAACCGGGCTTGTGGCCGCAATGCACGCAGGCCCTCAATCACGCCGAAATCCAGGCCACTACCACCGTGAACGGCAAGTCCCGCGGGTTTATTTAAAATAATAAGGCCGTCATCCTCGTAAACAATTAAAGCTTCCAGCTGAGCTATCTGATTTAATTTAGGTGAAGGTAAAACATTTTCTTGCGCTACACGCACAGGCGGGACCCTTACTTGATCCCCTGATTTTAATTTATAATCAGGCTTAATGCGTTTTTTATTCACACGCACTTCTCCCTTACGTACGATCCTGTAGATCATGCTTTTAGGGACACCTTTTAAATGTAAACGAAGAAAATTGTCGATTCGTTGTTGTGCATTTTCTTGAGTAACTTCAAGTATGCGTACTGTATGATTAATTTGTTCCATTCGTTAAGTTTATCACGAGTTACACAGATAATATCTAAAAATTTATATTGCGGCTAAAGCACTATTAATGAGAGAATTACAAGGTTATGACTCGTTAAGCAAATTAACTTGCAGTCCATATAACAATTACAATTAAATAATAGATGTTGCGCCTTTTTACTCATTAACTATTTATCAGCAACCATTAAGCCGATAATAATGAGCTGTTTGCCTTCACTTTAAAATGCACCTCTGCATATTATCCAGTCGAGAGATTGTACAACCCAACACGAGGTCAAGTGAGCACTATATCTATTCCAAGATATCAAAAAAATAACGATAAAATATAAGAGTTTATTATAAATGAAAAGAATGTTAATCAATGCAACTCAAGCTGAAGAGTTGCGCGTCGCCCTTGTCGATGGTCAACAACTGTATGATCTTGACATTGAGAGCCCGGGACACGAACAAAAAAAAGCAAATATTTATAAAGGTAAAATTACCCGCGTTGAAGCAAGTTTAGAAGCTGCATTTGTTGATTATGGTGCAGATCGTCATGGTTTCCTTCCCCTCAAAGAGATTGCCCGCACCTATTTTCCTGAAGGTTACTCATTTAAAGGCCGTCCGAATATTAAAGACGTTATTAAAGAGGGCCAGGAAGTCATTATTCAGATTGAAAAAGAGGAGCGCGGCAATAAAGGCGCGGCCTTAACGACCTTTATCAGCCTGGCAGGCAGCTACTTAGTGTTAATGCCTAATAATCCGCGCGCAGGCGGCATTTCCCGTAGAATCGAAGGTGATGAGCGCACCCAGTTAAAAGCGGCACTTAGCCAGCTTAAATTGCCTAATGGCATGGGCTTGATCGTGCGCACTGCCGGTGTTGGTAAAACACCTGAAGAGTTAGAGTGGGATCTCAATGTACTGGTTAACCACTGGCAGGCAATAGATGAAGCTGCGCGCTCTAAAGCCGCCCCTTTTCTAATCCACCGTGAAAGTAATGTGATTGTACGCTCTATTCGCGACTATCTGCGCCGTGATATTGGTGAAATTGTAATTGACCATGCCAAAACCTTTGAACTTGCCAAAAACCATATTCAAATGGTCCGTCCCGATTATATTAACCGCCTGAAACTTTACCAGGGAGAAATCCCGCTATTCACCCACTATCAGGTAGAAAGCCAGATTGAATCTGCGTTTCAACGCGAAGTCCGCCTGCCCTCAGGTGGCTCGATCGTTATTGACCCGACAGAAGCATTAACATCCATTGATATCAACTCGGCACGCGCAACACGCGGAGGGGATATTGAAGAAACCGCCTTTAACACTAACCTGGAAGCGGCCGAAGAGATTGCTCGGCAATTACGTTTACGCGACCTGGGCGGTTTAGTGGTGATTGACTTTATTGATATGACCCCTGCCCGCCATCAGCGTGAAGTCGAAAACCGTATGCGTGAATCCGTACGTCAGGATAGAGCCCGTATTCAGCTCGGTCGTATCTCCCGTTTTGGTTTGATGGAAATGTCCCGCCAGCGCATTCGCCCTTCACTCGGGGAATCAGCATCCCGCGTTTGTCCGCGTTGTCATGGACAAGGCACCATCCGTGATAATGAATCGCTGGCATTAGCCATTCTGCGTTTAATTGAAGAGGAAGGCTTAAAAGAAAATACCGTTCAGATTCAAGCAACTGTGCCTGTTGCCGTTGCTGCCTACCTGTTAAATGAGAAACGTAAAGCAGTCGCTAAAATTGAGCATCGTCATAATTGTGAAGTTTACATTATTCCCAATGCCAACCTTTTAACACCACATTTTGAAATCAAACGTACGCGTAAAGACGGTAAAGAAGATATCAACTATGATGCACTGGAAAAACAGCATTCCGTTTATGTTCCCAACCTGATTCAAAGTGAACATGACAAGGAATCTGAGCCTGTATTAAGCGGCTTTTCCAGCCCTAAAAATCAGCCGCCGAAAACGCCACAGGCGATAAATAAACCGGCAGCAAAGGCTGCAGAAAAAGAGGAAAAACTTTCACTTATAGCGAGAATTGGCAAACTTATCAGCTCTTTCTTTGCGACTCAGGAGCAACCACAGAGCAAAGCGGAAGCAGAGCAGCCACAAAGCGCGCAGCGAACGCCTCAACAAGGACGCCAACGACCAGGCAGCAAGCGCCCAACTCGCGATAAAAGCTCGCGTCCGGTAAAAGAGACTGCGGAAACAAAAACAACTGAGCATAAACGTAAAGAACGCGTTAAAAAGCAGGACAAACCGCAACCAGCAGCGCGTAAAAAAGATAATGAAGAGGTGGTTGCAGTTCGTCGTAAACGCCGCAATATGCGCAAGAAGATCCGTGTACAAAATGAAGAAGTTGTTGTTGACAGCACAGCGACTAAAAAAGCGGAAAGCAAGCCTGCCGCAGAGAAAGTGAAAAAAGTACAAAAAACGCCGAAAGCCCAAAAAGCGCCAGCCGTTACTGCAGAAGAAAAGGCGGCGCTTGAGACAACAAGCGTTACAACCGATAAAGCAAAAGAGCAGACGGCAGAAGAGAGCAAATCGACATCTGCGCCGAATCGCCGTTCGCGTTACCTGCGTAACAAAAACCAGCGCAAAAAACGCACTATCAGCGCCGAAAGCAAGGATGATACAAGCTTACCAAGTGATCAAGTTGATCCTGTTAGCAGCCGTTACCCTGAATCTGACACGCCGGAGAAGGAGTCAACAGTTAAGCCGGTACAGGCACCCGTTGCTGCGGAAATAAGCACCCTTGATAACAGTGCCGATACTAAGCAGCGTGCCCAGCAACTGCAGGAAAGTATTGCCGCTGAAGTTATACAGCCGGCAGCGCAAATAGTGTCACAGGCCGATACAGGCGCAGTAGAAGTGCAGAAAATTAGTGC
>JBFGZH010000031.1:0-16289 GCA_041586895.1 Psychromonas sp.
CCCCGTCTATTCAGGTGATGTACAGAATATTAAGAATAGTACCGGACAAAATGACTGGGAATATATTGTACCTGACGAGGGAACATTGTTTTTTGTCGATTGCTTTACCTCACCTAGTGGCAGCATGGTAAAGGAAGCCAGCAAAGCTTTTCTTGCTTTTATTAATGAGCCGGCTGTTGCTTATCAAAATGCCAGTGACAGCTGGTTTTCAACAACGAATGAAGCGGCACTGGCACTGGCTAATGAGCAATATAAAAATGATAATGAGCTCTTTCCTGATACTGCAACTCTACAAAGAAGTTATCCCTATCAATCTATTTCGACGGAGGATAGAATTCTTCGTAATAAGATCATTTCCATACTAAGCAGTGAAAAGTAGCTAAATTATGAAGCTGAAGAAAAAAATTAAATATATTATATTGCCGGTAATTATGATTATCTCCAGCTTAGTGACATTCGCTTACTATAATGTTTATAAACAACAAATTATCAAGAGCAAGATTACCCTGCTCAATATGCAGCTTGAAAATTTATTATTACAAGGAGAACATCAACTTATCAATTCAAAAACTTATTTAAAGCAAAAAATAGATAGTAAAGAAGCGGCTCTTATTTTTAACCGCAAAGAGCAGGGAGAGCCACTGCCTGCACAATTTGTGACACAGTTTTTTAATAGCTTTGTTGATAGAGAAGACAGCCGTGACAGGGTTGTTAATGATTTTGTTATTTATAATCATGAGAGTGATTTAATTGTCCATATTAATACCCAGGATCCCTTTGCTAAAGCTGTTTTAAGGCAGCAGACGCAAACTATCCTCGAGCGCCTGAATAATCACAATCAAAAACTATCGCAATTTTATTACTTTTTTGGTAATGCTCAAGATAACGCGTTTCCGCCCTTCTATCTGATTAGAATTTTCTCTCGTTATCAACTTTCCTCTAAATCTTTTTATTATAAAAATGATGATCCTTACCTGATACAGGCAGAGCTAAATATTGATTTAATGAAAAATGAGATACGAAAACTTATTGCTCAACATAACGGCTATTTACAATATAAATTAATCGGAAAAGCGAGTATTAGTGATTCCTTGCCATTGGCCCTGAGCCCTTTTAAGCTCAATGCTGGTGATTTTTACGAAGGAAAACTACAAACTTCACTTTTTGATATTGTTTTTACGTTAGACAAAAACTACTTTAGTGAAAGTCTGAATCTCTTTTTAAGAAAATATTTATTACTCAGCCTATTTTTGATGTTAATCACTTATTTTGTGCTTAGCGCAATTATTGAAAAACAAATCATTACTCCTATTACTGCGCTGGCAAAAAGAATCAAATATATTGATGTTTCTCCGACGGTTGAGTTGAAACGCTTGCAAAGTCACGATGAAGTGAGCGATCTTAATGACAGCTATATAAACTTTGTTAATAAAATTAATGCCTTAGCAAATAATGACAAGCTTACAGGCCTTGCTAACCGAGGCAGTTTTACGGAGCAGTTAGCGCAATTAAAAAATGCCGGCCAAAAAAACACTGGCTATATTGCCCTCTTTTTTATTGATTTAGATAACTTTAAATATGTTAATGATACTTTTGGTCATCATGCTGGCGATCATTTATTGGTTGTTTTCAGTCAGCGACTAAAGAAAGTATTAAGAGCAAAAGTTCGTGGTAATGATGGCGGTACAATCAATAGCATCGCCAGGCTAGGTGGCGATGAATTTGTGGTGTTAATCGAAGGCTTACCTTCGCTGCAGGCAATAGAAAGTATCGGACAGCGGATTTGTGATCTGTTTAAAGATGGTTTCAGTATTGATACGGATCATTATGACGTCCATGCCAGTATTGGTATCGCCTATTCACATTCAACGGAAGGAAGCTTTAATGAGGATGAATTACTAAATAAAGCTGATAGTGCTATGTATGCGGCTAAAAAAGACGGAAAAAATAATTTTAAACTTTTCTCATCAGCACTGGAAGCAAAGATCCGCAGGGAAAAATATATTGAACATGCGTTAAAAGAGGCAAAAAAGAGTAATGAATTATTTCTCGTCTTTCTTCCTGCTTATACCGCATCGCCCTTTGCATTAAGAGGCTATGAAGTATTAGTCAGATGCCCTGCTTTGGCAGAAATGGGCATAGGCCCGGATATTTTTATTCCCATTGCAGAAAAAATGGATCTCATCTTAGAGATTGATTTGTGGGTCGTTGAAAATGCCTTTATAAAACAGGCCGAGCTCGTTCATAAAACCGCATTTACCGGTATATTTGCCATTAATATCTCGCCTAAGTCTTTAAGAGATAAAAACTTCTACTCTTGTTTTAAAAAGCTGCTCGATAAATATGCTATTGCTGCCACACAGATAAGCATTGATATCACTGAAACTTGCCTGATGCCTAATGATAAAAAGGCCATTGCCACGCTTCATCAGCTAAAAGCCTTGGGTATACAAATCGCACTTGATGATTTTGGTGCCGGCTACACTTCCATCAGTCAACTCGTCGATTATCCTTTAGATACTTTAAAAATAGCCCGTTCGTTTATTAAAAATAGACAGCTGACACCGGTTGGTGAAAAGCCTGCTTTGGATATTATTTTTGAGCTTGGCAAGGTTTATCTGCTCGACGTGATTGTCACCGGGATTGAAAGTGACGCCGATCTTGAACATGTGCAAAAACTTGGCTGCAATATTCTCCAGGGCTATTACTTTTCAAAACCACGCTCTTGGAAAGAGGTGCTCAATGGTGTCTGTCTGCCACCATTAGAAAATGTTTCTTAAGGCGCGGATGAGGATGAAGCTGATTTTCTAAAGATTAATCCCAATCAAATTCATAATAAGCATCTATTGCCTGCTCTAAACCGCTGGAGGCTTCGATATAAAATTGCTCAAACATTTCGTAGCGAATGGCAAATTTTGAAAAGTTATCAAATACGCCGACCCCATAACTTAATTGAATTTTCGGTGCTATATAACCAGTGACGCCAACAGATTGTTCATCGCCCGTACCCGCGGATGAAAGGGCTAAATCTTCTATGCCCAGTTTGCTGCCAATTTCATTAAGTACCCGTGCTGATTTATCTGCGCTCAGGTTAATTAACATGCTGGCTAGTTGCGCATTGCCAATGCCATCCGATTCTGCTTGTAACGATTTTCCCCGGAGAATATAGGATAATGCCTCCTGTTGAGCCATCGCCGGATCTGAGAAAATCACTACTTTTAATTGATCTGCCAGTCCGCTGACACGCACACCGGCAATGACTTCATCGTCTGTTTTATCGGGATCGCGTATCGCTTTAATATTAATATAGGGGGAATCGAGCGGGCCCTGAAAGAGGATGGTACTTTCCTGAAGCACAAGCTGCTGACCGAGTGCCGTATAACTGCCATCGGTAAAACTTAACTCACCATGTAATGTCGGGTTCTTTCTTTTACGTTTACGCAGTAATAAATTCCCCTGCACCGTCGTATTGAGTCCCATTGCTTCAAGATAGAGACGATTGCCCAGATCTATGCGTAAATCAATACTGATAGGTAAATCTGCGCTGCTTGCCTGGCGTTCAATATCAACTACAATCACATCCTTAGAAGGAGAGACGGCTTCTTCCGGTAACTCTTTTACTTTTATTTTGCCTTCATTAACCAGAATCTTGCCGCTGAGTTTTATCTGCTCGGAAATATGCAGGTGCAGATCAGGACTAACCTGCAGCTCGGTTGTGTCGTAATCATTGATTAGCATACGATTGGCGAAAAAATCAATATCGCCCTGCAGCTTATCCTGCCAGGCAAGGGTTCCTTTTATGGAGACTCTTCCCGGTATATTGGCTAATTGTTCGCCATTTTCAGTGATTGTTGTCTGCTGTATCGCTCCATTAATCTCACTGCTATAAAACGCACCATCGATAGTGGCAATATTATTGTTAACGGCAATCAAAGTATTAAGGTGATGAATTTGCAGCGGCAGATCAATGGCTGTGATGGCACTGTCGTTAATCATGATTTGGCCATTGACCATGGGTGCCTGCAGTGGCCCGGTGACCGTTAACTCTGTACGCGAACGCCCTTCGAGTTTTTCAAGTTGAGGCAGGAATACGGCAAGGGGAGAAAAGTCAGGAAGCTCGATATTAACCTGAGCATTCACCGTAGGGTCCGATTGATAGGGAAATATTCGCCCTTGTATTTTGCCCTCGATAAGAGCCGGCGAGTAAATCTCGGCGGATAAATCACTTTTTTCTTTACTGCCGCGTAGGTTAATTTTAAAGGTTTCGACAGGATAAGTGACAACACCGCTTTTAGTGGCCGCCGTCTGTGCTTTAACCTGCATCCCTTCGGCGAAAATATTGACATCGAAACTCGGTTTTTCTGCTGCATGCCATTCTATCTGTGCATCTGCGCTCAGCGCGCCTGTCATTTTAAAATCTTGCGGCAGTAAAGAGTCAAGATTGCTTAATAAATAGGAGTCAAGCGTCAGCTCCGCCTCTCCCTGCTGACCAATAGCTAATTTGTGCACACAGAAATTGCCGCTGTTGTTTTGCTCGGCACTGCTTAATGTCCAACAATGCGGCGCGATAAGCAGCTGCTCTTTTTCGATAACGGCAGCAAAGGGATTATCCAAGGTTAACTGCTGCTCGGCTAGATTGATCCGCCCGGCTGTTAAACTGCTCAGCCACTGGGTATTGTCTTGCATCAGCTCAAGTTGTAACTCTGCAGACTGGCGGCTGCTTTGCACTGACAAGTCAATTTGATGGGTTTTAGCTGTCGCGGTGCTTTTGCTGTTTTTAACCTGGATCTGCAGATCATCAATCACTTGCTCCGCCACTGTTATTTTTTGCGCCGTCAGCTGCAGTGCCAGGGTCGGCTTATCGCTAAGGAGCGTTTCACTGCTAAGTTGAAAAGCACCTAACTTGTTTGTCTGATAACTTAATCCTTGCCCCTGCAGATTTGATTTGATGGTTAATTTCTCTTTAGGGCCTTGTACTTTGATCTCACCGTCAATATTGCCCGAACTATTGAGCAGTGCATGACTCAAATCAGCAATATTAAGCTTAATCGCCAGATCATTTTTTTTCGCCAGCAGACCATTGATAACCAATTTATTGTCAGCATTATTCAGCGTAATCTTGCGAAAAGAGATGCCCTGCTTATTATTTCCCGATAACGTGCCTTTTAACGCAAACGGACGCGCTAAAAACTGACCACTAATGTCCATTTTAGGTATATCAAACTGCCAGGAGAGTTTGTTTTCCTGATCACGCCTTAGCTGCAGGTTTTGTTTGACCAATCCGGAAAAATTACCCGTATAGTCGCTATGCAACTCGGCTAAATCAAGATTATTCATGGTCAGCTGACCGTCCCATTTTATGGCCTTCTGCCATTGTAAAAGCCCGTTTAATTTTGCCGTTCCATTTAAGGTTTTCAGCAGTAACTGTTTAACGTTGAACTCCTGCATATTGCCCTGGCCGGTTAAACTGGCTTGGCCTGAGGGTAAGTTTTCAAGGCTGTAGTCACTAGCGAATTTTATTTGATAATCATTGCTTGTCCCCTGACTCTGCAGTGAGCCTTTTGCTGATGCGTATTGCGCTTTCCCGGTCAGTGGCCAGCGCAATTTCTGCCACTCAAGCGTGACACTGTGCGGTAGGTTTTCTGTAGACAGGTCGACTTCTGCCGTTAACTGCATGGACAGCTTATTCGAGAGAAGCAGCTCGGTTTTTAGCTGTGAGAGATCGCCATAACTTTTCAGATCATAATGCTGTCCGGCTAAGAGTTGAGACGGCTGCAGTTGTTGAATCGATTTTAGCTGTCCTTTTACCTGCATATCCAATGGATAATGGCCGCTGAAATCTATCTTGCCGCTGAGTTGCAAGTCTGTTTCCGGTACATCTAACAGCAAGGAATGAACGGTTAATTGTGAGTGTAGAAAATCCAGTTCAGTGGTTAATGAATTAACGGACAGCAGGCTCTCCTTACCCTGTTTAAGGGTAAAGTCAGTCACTTTTAAAGGCGCAATATAAAGGTTAAAGGGCAAAGTAATTTTCGCAAGGTTTTGCTCTGTCACTAAGGCCGGGATACTCTTTTTTAGCGGCTGTTCCGGTACCGGCGTAACCTGTGGCGCTGCTTTTTCCGGCAGAGTGACCGATAAGCCATCAATAATACTGCTCAGGTTGATCTCTTGTTGTCGAGCATTGGCCTGTAAGTGCAGTTTATCAAGGTCAACCTCGATATCGTTTAAAATAAAATGGATTTTGTTTAAATTAATGGCCGTAATGAGGATCTCCATAGGCAACTCAAATACAGGGCTAACCGGCTCCTCTGTTTGTTTATCTTCTGCAACGTCACTGGTTGCAATGATCACTTTGGCATTGCTGATATCCAGTTGTTGTAAACAAAGCTGATTAAATAAACATGACCAGTCAAAACGATAGCTGACCGATTCAATTGCAATTTCAGTGTGCTGGTCAAGCCAGCTTATATTGGTAAATGTCGGCGAATATAGAAAGCTGCCCTGCTCAAGCTCGATAGATAAACGCGGCTCAAGCTGCTCTGCAATACTCAGGGTTAATTGATTGCCTGAATGGGTAAATAACAACACAGAAATAAGTAACGCCATCAATAAGATACAGCTGAGCACAACAAAGAGCAGTGATTTTATAACTTTTAATGTTTTTAAACGTCGGCTCATAATTCTGGACCTATCATAAAATGGAATCCCAGTGAACTGGTGTTCATGGTAAAAGGTTTAGCCAGGTAAAATCGAATGGGTCCGATAGGTGACGCCCAGACGGCTCCTAATCCGGCGCTGCTGGAAATATTTTCGGAAAAATCGTTGGTTGCCGTACCAACGTCGCTAAAGACTGCCAGTTTCCAGTTTTTGCGCAGCGCAACGCGGTATTCTAAACTGGCAACGGCTAAGTAACGACCACCGATTAGAAAACCATCCTCATCCTCCGGGGCAATACTTTCATAACTATAGCCTCTGACACTTTGATCGCCGCCGGTAAAAAAGCGCATTGAGGAAGGGACATCATCAATAGAGTCAGCATATATTGCACCTAACTCTGCATAACTGACCAGCTGGTGGCTATTATGATTGCGCAGTACTTTTATTTTTCCGTAACCTTTAATAAGGTCATCACTTGAAAACCATAAATCATCAGAGACTTCTAAGGAAATAAAGCGACTGTCTCCCCATACGGGATTCATACCGCCGCGACTGCGCGTTTTTCTGAAACTAATACCGGGCACAATCAGTTGCGTGGAAAATTTATCCTGCCCCTGAATACCTGATTCATAATCATATTTTACAAACAGCGTACGCAGCCAGTTATCCGATAAACGCTGGTGGCGACTAAAAGTAACAAGATACTGATCTGTCTCGGTGTCATTTTGAGCAACGCGTTTATAACCGCTTTGAATGGAAGCATAATCATAAAGGGGATCGCTAAGTGGTATTTTATAGACGAAAGAAACTTCTTGTTCATAAGCTGAGGCGCTGAGATTGGCGTCAATAGAGTGGCCTTCATTATTTACCCAGGGGCGCAACCAGCGAATTTTACCGCGCACGCCTTCATCTGTGCTGTAACCAAGCCCGACATCAAAAGAGTTTGCTGGACGCATATTAGCAATCACATGTAGCGGCACCTGTACCCCTTGTTTATCTTGGATAAGGGGGAGAATATTGATATTGCTGAAATAACCCGACCGGCTTATCTCGGCGTTAAATTTACTTAATACTTGAAAGTCAAAGGGATCGCCGCTGGCAAAGGGTTGTAATGAACGAATATATTTTTCAGCAGGGAGCTCAGACTCAAAACGTAGCTCGCCGAATTGATAACGCACCCCGGTATTAAACCACAGGTAGACCACAGCACTGTTATTTTTAGAGGTGACCTCGACGAGGGATTTATCATATATGGAATCAAAGTAGCCGCGTTGCTGAGCAAGGCTTTTGAGGCTGTTTTTAGCCTTTTCATAATCACCATGGTGTAAAGGAGCATTTAATTTAAGGGGAAAATCTTTTATGAGCGCTTGAAATTTGGGGTCATTCTGCCCTTCACCGGTTAATTTTAAACTCAATTTACTAATGCGGGTTTGTATACCCGGGTCGATCTTAATCATCACCGTTTGCCGGCCGCTCTTCCCCGACACTTCGGTGTTCAATTTTGCTCGATAATAGCCTAACGCAGTTAAAGCCTCATGGGCTGATTCTTTAACCTGTTTTAAATAGCTTTCATTAGCCGCATTTTGCGGCTTGGACAGTTTTTGTAAAAATACACTAATATTCTTCTTCTCCTCTTTTTCCACACCATAGATTTTAAATTCCACGGCGAAAGCTGTCGAATTAGAGCAAATAATTAACAATAGAAAAAAAATGAGCTTGAAAGTATGCATTATAGAACTGATTAAGACCTCTTTAATTGTACGTTATGGCCAATCAACAATGTCAGTCAAAAACATCACTGCGACTGTGATAACTCTAAGAGTGCAGCATATCAATAAGGGTAGCAAGAAAACAGCAGGACAGTTTGAATTTATTGATTTTTAATGGTGATTAGCAGGAAATGAAAACACAGCTACCGTGATAAGTAGCTGTGTTTGGCTAAAGAGAATAGCTTAGAGCGCCTGCAATGCGGCAATGCGCTTCTCAATAGGAGGGTGCGACATAAATAAGCCGCCGCTGCGTTTACCGGAAATACCAAAGGCCATCAAGCTGCCTTCCAGATGCGGCTCAGCTCCTTTTTGTAAACGCTGCAGAGCGGCAATCATCTTCTGTTTACCCACTAAACCTGCGGCGCCCGAGTCTGCACTGAACTCTCGTTGTCGGGAGTAGTACATAACGATAGTGCTGGCGAGAATACCGAAAATAACTTCCAGCACCATCACAATAATAAAGTATGAGAAGCCATGTCCGGAAGACTCTTCATCGCTGTTTCTAAAGAAGTTATCGATGACACCTGCCAATAAGCGTGCAATAAAGATAACAAAAGTATTCACTACACCTTGAATTAAAGTCAGCGTGACCATATCGCCATTGCCGATATGGCTGACTTCATGCGCTAAAACGGCTTCCGCTTCATCACGGGTCATATTTTCCAGTAACCCCGAGCTGACAGCCACTAAGGCTTTATTCTTACTCATGCCGGTCGCAAATGCGTTCATATCAGGGGCATGATAAATGGCCACCTCCGGACAGTTGATACCCACTGTTTTAGACTGCTTAGCCACAGTATCTACCAACCAGCGTTCAGTTTCATTGCGGGGCTGCTCAATCACCTGTGCCCCGGTACTGCGTTTAGCAATCCATTTAGACATAGCCAAAGAGATAAATGAGCCGCCAAAACCAAAAACAGCAGCAAGAATAAGTAACCCGCCAGTACTGCGCGAGTCGAGCCCAGTAAATGCAAAAATAAGATTTAGGACAATACCAAGCACTACAATAACCGCTAAGTTAGTCGCTAAAAATAAGATAATACGTTTCATTCACACCTCAAAATTAAAACTAGTTACAGGACATAATATGACTAAAAAGCGAATTTGCAAGAAATTAATTTAAATAATTGCCATCAAGGTGATTTTAATCTATCGTGGATTTTTTACATCAATAAGCAGGAAAAAATTATGGCTCTAGCAAGTGCTCGACATATCTTAGTTAATTCAGAAGAAAAGTGCCTGGAACTTAAACAGCAGATTGAAGCTGGCAGTGATTTTGCTGAACAGGCAAAAAAACACTCCTCTTGCCCTTCTGGCGCGCAAGGCGGTGAATTAGGTGAGTTCGGTCCGGGAATGATGGTACCTGAGTTTGATAAAGTGGTTTTCAGCGCACCCGTCGGTGTTGTTCAAGGCCCGGTTAAAACACAGTTTGGTTACCACCTGTTAGAAGTAACCAGCCGTAACGATTAACGAACTTGGCCTCTCCTCCTCGACTTTGCGTCGAGGTGGATGACTTTAGCTGCTGATATCAGTGAAAATTTCTGAGCTCCCCACACAGCTTGGCATTCATTACCCATATTCATCCCCTTTTTATCGCTAATAGGCGTTATGACTTTTATGCAAGCATGCCGCGCACAATATTAATTCTAAACTAGGCTATATTATTAAAAAGCAACGGCACTTTAAAATATCAAATGTGATCAAAGTGTTACACTAATGTTAAGATTTAATTTATACTATCGGCTATTTATGCCATAGTAAAGACAAAGCAACAGGGAGGTGCAATGAAAGTGAAGTTTAGCAGAAGGGTTTTATTGGGATTATCGGCAGCGGCGGCAGTTATTTTACTGCTCCTGCTTTTTAGCACCGATATGGTGTTGTTTGACCCCAAAGGAACCATAGGCCTGCAGCAGGAGAATTTGATCATTATCTCTGTGTTGCTGATGGCGATTATTATTGTGCCAGTGCTATTTATGGTGGTTTATTTCCCCTATAAATATCGTCACTCCAACCACAGTGCAGAATATAAACCAAAATGGGAACACTCAACCAGAATTGAGATTGTTGTTTGGGCTGTGCCTTGCCTGATTGTCCTGGCCCTCGCTTCTATTACCTATAAAACCGCCTATTCGCTGGATCCGCGTAAAGAAATTGCGGCCGATCAGCCTCCGCTTACTGTGCAGGTTGTTGCTATGAACTGGAAATGGCTGTTTATTTATCCTGAACAACAAATTGCCAGTGTCAATGAACTCGTAATGCCCGTTGACCGGCCGGTCCGATTTTTGGTGACCTCAGACAGCACAATGAACTCATTTTTTATTCCTCAGTTAGGCAGCCAGGTTTACGCAATGGCCGGTATGGAGAATAGAATGAATTTGATGGCCACTGAGCAGGGTATCTATCGCGGTATATCAGCAAACTACAGCGGTAATGGTTTTGCCAATATGCGTTTTAAAGCGCATGTTGTCGACGAAAATGGTTTTAACCTTTGGCTGGATAAGGTTAAATCAGCAGACAAGACGTTAAATGATGACGTCTATGCTTGGCTAACCGCCAATGCCAAGGAGCAAGTTAAGGCTCCTCATCCAGTCACTTATTTTTCTTCGGTGGATCCGCTGAGATTCAAAGATATTATAGAGAAACACTCAGGAGTCCAGAATGGCTTATAAAGGAGATGTCCATGCCGAGCCGGATTTAATATTCGGCAAATTAAACTGGGATGTTATTCCATTTAATGATCCGGTTATTGTACCCGTGATGCTAGCTGTAGTATTAGGCGGGATAGGTTTGTTGGGATTAATTACTTATCTTGGCAAGTGGAAATATCTATGGCAGGAGTGGTTTACCTCTGTTGATCATAAGAAAATCGGTATCATGTATATTATCGTCGCACTGGTGATGATGGTCCGTGGTTTTTCTGATGCAATACTGATGCGTTCACAACAAGCCGCAGCAACGCTGGATGCTTCTTACCTGCCTCCAGAGCATTACGATCAGATTTTCACCGCGCACGGTGTGATCATGATTTTCTTTGTCGCCATGCCTTTAGTGGTTGGCTTGATGAATGTGGTCGTTCCTCTGCAAATTGGTGCGCGGGACGTTGCTTTTCCTTTTTTAAACTCCTTGAGTTTCTGGCTCTTCGTTGCCGGCGCGATTTTAATCAATGTTTCACTGTTTATCGGTGAATTTGCTGCGACGGGCTGGCTGGCCTACCCGCCACTATCGGGAATGGAGTACAATCCTTGGGTCGGCGTTGATTACTGGCTATGGTCTTTACAAATTTCCGGCATTGGTACCCTGCTAACGGGGATAAACTTTGTGGTGACTATTGTACGGATGCGTGCACCGGGTATGAAACTGATGCAGATGCCTGTTTTCACCTGGACCTCACTGTGTGCCAATGCGCTGATCGTTCTTGCGTTCCCGATACTGACGGTCACCCTTACCCTGTTAACCTTAGATCGTTATATCGGCACTCATTTCTTTACCAATGATCTTGGTGGTAATCAAATGATGTATGTCAACCTGATCTGGGCATGGGGACATCCGGAAGTGTATATCCTGGTATTGCCTGCCTTTGGTATCTTTTCCGAGATCACCGCGACCTTCTCGCGTAAACGGCTATTCGGCTACACCTCCTTAGTCTGGGCAACTGCGGTTATCACCATACTGTCATTTATTGTCTGGCTGCACCACTTCTTTACCATGGGTGCCGGCGCAAGTGTCAACGCCTTCTTTGGTATTGCCACCATGATAATATCCATTCCCACCGGGGTTAAGATATTTAACTGGTTGTTTACCATGTATAAAGGCCGCGTTGAGTTTAGCGCCAGCATGTGGTGGACCATCGCGTTCCTATTCACCTTCACCATCGGTGGTATGACAGGCGTGATGCTCGCTATACCGGCCGCTAACTTTGTACTGCATAATAGCTTGTTTGTAATTGCGCATTTCCATAATGTGATTATCGGCGGCGCGGTATTCGGCTACTTTGCCGGTTTCACCTACTGGTTCCCGAAAGCGACGGGTTTCACGCTTGACGAGAAATTGGGTAAGATTTCCTGTGCGCTGTGGACAATCGGCTTCTTTGTTGCCTTTATGCCTGTTTATGTACTTGGCTTCAACGGTATGACGCGACGTTTAAATGTCGCCGATAACCCGGAATGGGCACCACTGTTATGGATCGCAGCATTTGGCGTGTGCATTATTGCCGCAGGGATAGCGACGCAATTCTACCAAATTTTTGTTAGTATTCGCGATCGTAACAAGAACCGTGATCTTACCGGCGACCATTGGCATGGCCGTACTTTAGAGTGGGCAACTTCTTCGCCGCCGGCATTTTATAACTTTGCCACGCTACCGAAAATCCATGATCGCGATGAGCATCATTATCGTAAAGAGCAGGGCTTAGCCTATCAGCGACCGGCAAGTTACCAGCCGATCCATATGCCTAAAAATACCTGGGCCGGCGTGGTAATCGGTCTGCTTTCAGTGGTCTTCGGCTTTGCCTTTGTCTGGCATATCTGGTGGTTAGTGATTGCCGGTTCCCTGGGCATGCTCGCTGCCTGGATTGCTTACAGTTTCCAGCGCAGCAAAGATTATTATGTGCCAGTAACAGAAGTTGCAGCTATCGAGAACACCCATCTGCAACAGGTCTATCAAGCAAGGCCTGATTACTATCAGCAGCACGTTAAATCGGCTAGAAGTTAAGGAAATTATTATGAGCAGTATAGAAACAGCCAAGCTCAATGAATCTATGGAAATGGTTGATGATCAGCATGCTGATCATCACGATAGCGGCGGCGATACTCTTTTTGGGTTTTGGATTTATATCCTCAGCGACTGCCTGCTATTCGGCACACTGTTTGCCACCTACGCGGTATTTTCCAGCAGTTTTGCCGGTGGAATTGAACCTAAAGCACTTTTCAGCCTTCCCTTTGTGCTGGCTGAAACCGCCCTGCTGCTTTTAAGCAGCTTTACTTTTGCTATTGCCATGCTCAAGGCAAATAGCGAACAGATGAAAGAGATGAACCGCTGGCTTGCCTTTACTTTTCTCCTGGGGCTGTCATTTCTAGTGATGGAGCTCTATGAGTTTTATCACTTCAGCCATGAAGGCGCGACTTTTGACAGCAGTGCCTATTGGTCCGCATTTTATTCCCTTGTGGCAACGCACGGACTGCATGTCTTTGCCGGCCTGTTGTGGATGATCATCCTGTTCTTTCACTTTAAGCGCGATGGTTTTTCGAAAGAGAATAAAATCCGTTTGGCATGTCTGAGCCTGTTTTGGCATTTTCTGGATATTATCTGGATTTGCGTCTTCAGTGTGGTTTATTTGATGGGAGTATTATAATGAGTCAACCTTCAGAGCAAGGCCATGGTGGCCAGGCGCATGGTAGCGCCAAAGAATATATCAACGGACTTATTTATTCAGTGCTGCTGACTGCCATTCCATTTTTTCTGGTGATGGCGGAAATAGGCTCTACGCAGTTTATCGTCTCAGCTATTATGATCTGTGCCGCCGCACAGATCCTGGTGCAGTTGGTTTTCTTCCTGCATATGAATACCTCATCGGCACAGATCTGGAATACCAGCTCGGCGGTCTTTGTGGTGCTTATTGTTGCCATTATTCTGCTCGGTTCACTGTGGATCATGGAGCATTTAAATCACAATATGCTGATGGGACACTAAGCGGAGCTGCTGATGATCAAGCCCTATTTACAACTGACCAAACCCGGTATCATTCGCGGCAACCTGGTTGCTGCCGCAGGCGGTTTCTTTCTTGCCTCGCAGGGACAAGTTGACTGGCTATTATTCTTAGCCGTCTGTCTCGGCACAACGCTGGTTGTGGCTTCCGGTTGTGTTTTTAATAACTATATTGATAGAGATATCGATAGTGTTATGCAACGTACCTGCCAGCGCGAATTAGTGCAAAAAGTGGTGCCCGTATCTTCTGCTCTGCTATGGGCGCTGCTGCTTGGCATTAGCGGCTTTGCTATCCTGTTGTATTACACTTCTGCCGCCGCCTTTGCCTTTGCGGTACTGGGTTTTGTCGTTTATGTGGGCTTTTACAGCCTTTACTATAAACGTCATTCCGTTCACGGGACCTTAATAGGCGGCCTATCAGGAGCCTGCCCGCCGGTTATCGGCTATTGCGCGGTTAGTCAGCAGTTTGACCTTGGCTCTGCGATCCTTTTTCTCACTTTCTGCATCTGGCAAATCCCGCACTCCTATGCCATTGCCATTTATCGCTTTGACGATTATAAAGCCGCAGCCATTCCCGTTTTACCTATTCAGGCCGGTATCGCGCGCGCGCGCTATCATATCATCGCTTATATTATTGCTTTTGCGATTGCCTCGCTTGCTCTGACCTACTTAGGTTATGCGGGCAGCTGGTATGCCTTGGCCATGGGCTTATTAAGCTTATATTGGTTATATATCGCTAAGGTGAGTTTTCAGAAAATGTCCGCTGAACAGTGGGGCAAACAATTAATGCTATTTTCAATTATCTGCATTATGGCATTTTGCCTGTTAATCTCCATTGATTTTGCTCATCCGCAAACGCCCTCAACGCAGCTGGCCGGGTCACCTGTATCGCTTGTACAGGAGCTGCTGCAATGAGAAAAAATCCGGTTCGCCTGATACTTCTTTTAGGCACGCTTGCCATTGCCGGAATCGTCGCCCTGTATATCAGTACCACTACCCTGCCGGTTGGTGAAAAAGTCCCTCAATTTAAAGATCTTGGCGGCCGCTTTCAATTAGATAGTGTTAAGGGCAAGATCGATCTACAGGAATACCAGGGCAAGGTGGTGATCTTATATTTTGGTTTTTTAAACTGTGCGGATGTCTGCCCTTTATCCATGGGCGTTATGTCAGCCGCACTTAAAAAATTACCTGCTGCCAGCTATCCGCAAATACAGGGATTTTTTATCAGTGTCGATCCGGATAGAGACGACCTGCAGGCACTCAATGATTTCGCGCAGTATTTTGATCCGCGTATTCTCGGGCTAACCGGCACAACAGAAGAGATCAACGCGCTGACTAAACAGTATGGCGTCTATTTTGACCTTGTGGATATGGAGTCATCACAGCTCGCTTATACTGTTGACCATTCATCACGTTTTTATATTATCGATCCCGATGGCCAGTTAGTGGATGTTATGAGCCATACTACGACACCCATCGAACTGGCTGCACGAATAGAAAGAGTGCTCAATAAACAGCAAAGGGAAAATGATGACTAGATTAAGATGCACTTTACTACTGCTAATATTTTTTACCCTGCCAATGAGTTATGCCGAAGTCTCTGCAGCGCAAGGATCACAAAGTCAGCACGCTAATTCAGATCTGCTGGTAGAAAATGCGCGCGCCAAAAGCACTATTCCAGGAGTAAAAGTGAGTGCCGGATACCTTAAACTGACAAATAATAGCCAGCGTACTATGCATTTTATTGCTGCGCAAACCCCTGCTGCCAAATATACCGAGTTTCACCGAATAGTGATCCGCGACAATAAAATGGCGATGCGTAAAGTCGACAGTATTGACATAAAAGCGCAACAAAGCTTTGAATTCACAGAAAATGGCTACCATCTGATGTTTATGGGACTCAAGCAAGCCTTAACACCCGATGAGTCGATCACATTAACTCTTAGCGAGGATAATGGCCAGACTTATGAGATAGTCTTACCCGTAGTGGTCATGAAATCTTATTAAGTTTGGAGCTTTTATGAAAAATGCCCTGATATGTGCCTGCTCTGTTCTGCTGCTTACTGGCTGGACACAGGCAGCCACGCAGACCTCAATGGATGTGATTACCGAGCAGAATCATACGCCCTGCTCTACTGAATTACGGCAGCTGGCACAAAG
>JBFGZH010000032.1:0-16191 GCA_041586895.1 Psychromonas sp.
CTTTTCTCATCATCTTAAGCGTGATAGTGAGAGCCATTGAAACTGCAACACCTATTACAAAGTATGATAGCCATGCCATAGGTTCACTGATTACTGGTAGCATGAACACCGCACCACCTGCAATTGTGCCGATTTGGATCTTAGATGAAAGGATAAGGCCTGCCGCAACACCACCACCAATCATGTGAGCCGGGATGATACTCATAGGATCTTTAACTGCGTAAGGGATTGCACCTTCGGTAATACCGCAGAAACCCAGAATGGCTGTCGATGGACCGGCAAGACGGTCTTCTTCGTCGAAAAATTTAGGGAAGACAAGCGACATGAGACCAAGAGACATGCCGGGGATACACTTAGCTGCTGTAAACGCTGCGTAGAACTCTGTGTTACCGTTGGCACCTGCACCGATACAGAATAGGTATGCAGCCTTGTTAATCGGCCCTCCCATATCAAGGTTAGACATACAACCGAGAATGAAACCAAGGATTAACAGGTTAGAGCCGCTCATTGCGTTTAACCAGTCAGATAAAGAAGTGTTGAGGAAGGCAAAAAATTTACCCGGGCCGACCAGCATAAATAGGATAGTTAGTACACCAGCAATAAGCGGAGTAATAACAATCATCTTAACCGATTCCAGTACTTGAGGCACCTTGATTTGACGGATCAGCATGACAAACAATGCAGCTGCTGCACCAGCCACAAGGCCACCGATAAAGCCACCACTAACAACAGTTAGTTTACCGAAAGTACCACCCACTGCAACATAGCCACCCACAAAGCCCGGCGCCAGACCTGGTTTACCTACCATGCCGTAAGCAGTAAACGCAGCAAGAACACAAATCAGTAATGGGTTAAATGCTTTTAGTGCGATGTAGTATAGATAGTGAACAATACCCTGGGTGGTTGTGGCAAACTCAGCCATAAACTCTTTATCAGCAATTTGTTCAGCAGTGAGGTTATAAAGGTGAGTATAGTCATAACCAAAGAACAGATTGAGTAAACCAACACAAAGACCACCGATAATCACCAGAGGAATAATGTGCGACACACCAGATAGTGCGCCCTTGTACCAATCCTTCAAGAATTTAACAATGATATTGTCATTGCTCTCTTCCTCTTCAGCAAATTGGTTTGCCGCTGCGGCAGAAGCGGCTTTCGAGGCAGCACCACCCGCTGCAGCAATTTTTGCTTCTAAGGCATCAATCATCTCATCTGCTTTTTTGATACCGTCTTTTACCTTACCTTTAACAGATGGCAGGCCTTCAAAACGCTCCATCTCCGCAAGGCCCACATCGGTTGCGTAAATGATGCCGTCAGCTGATGCAACATCCTGTGCTGTGATACGGCCATCGATCCCGTTGGCACCCTGTTTCTCTACTTTTATTTCAATGCCGCGTGCTTTGGCCTTATTTTCCAAGTTCTTGGCTGCCATATAAGTATGAGCAACCCCTGCAGTGCAGGCTGTAATCGCTAAGATTTTCATTGCTTAAATCCTTGTTCAGTCTCTTTAAATAATGGGTTAGATCTTTGTTTACTACTTCTCTGAATTCCTCGCACATAGGTATGCAACAATTCAAAGTGTTTATGAGTTAATCTCTGTAATGACTCAATGGCGCCATAGTAAATACATTCGCTATATTTGTTTGTGACAAATACCACAAGAAACAAAGGACGCCAAATCCATTTGTATTATCTAGATCAGGATCACAACAAGACAAAAACAAGTACAAAAAGTTAAAGACAAGCATTAAAGCAGCATAAAGCACCTTGAAATCACTGTTTATGCTATGTAATTTGATAAAACATGCTAAATAAACTGCAATCATGCAAAACAGATAAAACAACGCCTTTAAATTGTATTGCATGTTGTTTTGTTTTATTAAGACAATGGGGATAAGCTAAGAGCAGACAAAGAGCTGTTAAATAAAGCTCTTCGCAATGCTAATGAGGTATATAGCTTTAAACTCAACTAGGACAATAATTTTACAGCAGATTATGCTAAGGTTTTTTATTTTGACTGAATGGGTTTGCAAGCATGATAAAATATTTCATTTTCACACTACTGACGATACTGCTTTCTTTTTCTGCTGCTGCGCAAGAAAGCTACTCCGATAGTGATATTCTCGATCGTCCGCTTGTCGAACGTTATATACTCGATGAATTAAAAGCGCTTCGCCAGGATCAGCAGGATTTAGAAAGAAGAATGACGGTTCAGATCACCGACCGGGAGCTGGACGTTGCCGATAAATCCCTGAACTACGCTAACGTTACCGTGACCTACTTTTTCTATATTATTGCCGGCGTAGCTTCTCTGGTCGCTTTGATTGGCTGGCAGTCGCTAAAAGATATTAAGCATAATACCAAAGAGATGGCGGACCAGCGTCTAGATAAAATAACCAAAGAGTACGAGAAAAAATTCTTATTATTAGAGCGGGATCTGAAGCGAAAAACACGCATTATTTCAGAGAACAATCGGGAAATAGAAATTATTAATGAAGTTCATAATTTATGGCTTAGGGCACAAAATGCTCAGACAGCAGAGCAGAGAATTGAAATCTGTGATGAGATTTTAAAAATCAGACCTGGCGATCTGGAAGCTTTAACTTACAAAGCGGATGCGGCCATGGAAATTAACGAATACCATTGGGCAATGAGTCTCTGTAACCGGGTACTGGAGGTCGATGACTCCAATGCGCACGCGCTTTATCAACGCGCCTGCTCCTTTGCGCAGTTAGGCGCAGAAGAGCAGGCCATTTATGATCTGCAGCAGTCTATTAAAGCCAGTGCATCAATTCGTGAACTGGCCGCTGAAGAATCAGATTTTGAGCAGCTTAAAGGCAGCCCACAGTTTGAAACGCTGATGGCGGCTGATAAAATTGAAAGTTAATCAATAACAACGGCTGTGCCGCTGGCAGACACCATCAGCATGCCGTTGTTTTGTCCCAAAACCTCATAATCGATATCCACACCGATCACGGCATTGGCACCTAAATCGCGCGCTTTTTGCTCTAGCTCTGCAAGGGCAATTTCGCGGGCATTCTGAAGTTCGCGCTCATAAGTAGCAGAGCGTCCGCCTACTAAGTCACGAATACCGGCAAACAGATCTTTAAAGACATTGGCTCCAAGAATAGCCTCGCCTGCAATAACTCCTTTATACGCTGAAACTGTTTTCCCTTCTATTGTCGGCGTTGTCGTCACAATCATAAAATCATCCTTATTTGTTAGGGTAATCATAATCTTAGTGTAACAATGCTGTTATGGTTAATTTTTTTCTGCCGGCAGGGAAATAAAATGCCGTTAACCGCTGTGCAGTTTTATAGCCAACTGAATAACTAAATGCCTCACGCTTTTTCTTTACAATTTCCGTGAACAGATAGTTATTGCTTCTCAAGATAGAGCTGCGGGTTATCGGTGATCATTAAGTCCACCCCCCAATGCCAATGCTCACGTACCTCGTCAGGTTCGTTGGCCGTATAACAGATTAGCCGGTACCCGGACTGCTTCACCTGCGTCGCCAGCTGTTCATTGAGCGCACGGTAGTCGCAATGGGCGCTATAGGCCTTGATCGCCTGCAGTTTTTTCTGCCAGTCATCAGCAAAGGCTTCCCAGAGTTGTCCGCGGTGTACCTCAGGAAGCCGCTTTTTAATCTCCAGCAGAGCCTGATGATCAAAGCTGGAAATCAGCAACTGTCGGGTGGGAAATTGCGATTCTTCGATAACGCTAGCCACTTGCTCGCATAGCTGCTTTATGTCATCGCCGACATGGACCTTCAACTCCAAATTAACCTGTAGTTGCAATCCTTGACAGAGAGTAAGTACCTGACTCAAAGTAGGAATACGCTGGTCGGCAAATGCTTCATCAAACCAGCTGCCGACATCGAGTTGCTGCAATTCCGATAAATAAAGATCGGCAACAGCGCCATGACCATTAGAACAACGGTTAACCGTCTGGTCATGAATAATGACTGGAATACCATCGGCACTGAGTTGGGTATCAATCTCAATCCATGACAAGCCTAGCTCGGCGGCTTTATAGATGCTAGCCAGGGTATTTTCAGGCGCTAAACTAGACACGCCTCGGTGGGCAGCAATACGTGTTTTCATAATATTCACAATAAAAGAGGATGAAAGTTTGTTTTCACTAGCGAGTGTTTTGCAAACAAAACAGAGTAATTAATAGATAGCGATTACTACCTAAGCATAGTCAAACACACCCAAAATGGGCACTATGCATTTGTATAATACATGACACTGGTTATAATCGGCGCTGTTCCACTTCCGTGTTGGTGAAATTACTCAATTGCGATAAGAATTTGATCTTCTGGGTTTTATTGGCATTTACCCAATAAAACCACACTTTATTATTTTCATTTCAAATCAAAGAGTTAATGCATTACCACCACTCAAATGGAACAGCGCCTTAGAATCACAGTGTGGGAAAGGGATTACGTTTATCCGTAAATGCCAATAAATACTAAGGAAGTTGAATAACCGTGAAAGTCACACGCATACTTTACAGCCACAAACTAAACCAGGGGAAACTTGCGCAGTTACAAGCGCAGGCAGATGCGCAAACACTTTAAGCATGGTGAAAACCACCCCCATAACCAGATCATTATTCGTTCTGATATGTGCAAAACCTTTGAACTTAACGGTCAATGCTGGTTAAAAGTGCCAAGCCTTGTTCCAAGGCAGATTATCTGCATACCACTTAAAACAACAATCGATCATGTCCCATCAGGCACGTTAAGGTTGATTATCCGCCAAGGCAAAGTTGAAGTGCATTATCAGCAGGAAGTTGTGCAGGCAGATTATAATGCTGCGGGAAACATTCTTGCAAGACTTGACGACCAGGAGATTGGTCGTAGGATGAACTTTAAGAAAGTAAAATTCATCTTGCAGGAACGGACAGATCGCTATCGGTTGGAACTGACCAACCAAGGCTCTAGTTACACACTTGGAAACAAGTCATTAACAGAGTGCGAAGAAATTCTTAAATATATTTTGAGAAGCAGTCGATAAATCACAGCAAAAAACTCCCAGAAACTTTACTGTTAATAAACACAGTGTATACTGTATATGCATCCAATACATTCAAACTGTAGAAATCTGCAGTTTAAGGTGCTTTGAATATAAAACCAGTGTTTATTAATCTCTTTTAGGTGTGAAGATTATGCTTACTCAATTAACCGTGCAAAACTTTGCCATTGTCCAATTTTTAGAATTAGAGCTCCACCACGGAATGACCACCATCACGGGTGAAACAGGTGCCGGAAAATCCATTGCCATTGATGCGCTTGGTTTATGCTTAGGTGAGCGGGCTGATGCCAATATGGTACGGATGGGCACGGAAAAAGCAGAAGTCAATGCACGCTTTAACTTAAATGATACTCCGCATGCCTCGGCCTGGCTTAAAAACAATGACCTTGAAAATAACCTCAGTGATGAGGGTGAATGTCTGCTGCGCCGCACTATCAGCAAAGAGGGGCGGTCTCGCGCCTATATTAACGGCACGCCTGTTTCCCTGTCACAACTCAAAAGCCTCGGTCAGTTACTGGTTAATATTCACGGCCAGCATGCTCACCAAAGCCTGCTAAAAAATGATATTCAACTCTCGGTGATTGACGAATATGCCAACCATCATGATTTACTACAAAAAGTAAAAGACAGTTATCAGGGCTGGTTTTTCTTAAATAAACAACTAAAACAGCAGCTGCTTGTCATCCAGGAAAAACAAGCACGCAAACAGTTACTGGAGTATCAGATAGAAGAACTCGAAGAGTTCGCCTTAGCTGAAGATGAGTTTCAGAGTATTGAACAGGAGCATAAACGCTTAGCTAATAGCGGTGTGCTGCTGGAATCCTGCCAGATTAGTCTCAATCAGCTTAATGAAGGGGAAGAAGTCGACTCCTTGAGTTTACTGCGCAAAAGTATCTCCCTGCTTGAACCGCAGATGGATAATGATCCGGCATTAACCAGCATAGTTTCCAACCTGCAGGAAGCGGTTATTCAAATCGAAGAAGCCAGCTATGAACTGCGCCATTTCAGCGACAACCTCGAGCTTGACCCGGAGCAGTTCCAGCAGCTGGAAGACCGTATGAGTGCGATATTGTCGCTGGCACGTAAACATCAGGTGCAACCGGAATTCCTGTATAGCTTTCAGCAAAAATTAACTAAAGAGTATAAACAATTAAATAACAGTGAGCTGCAGATAGAGCAACTCACTCACGATTTGCAGCAGGCTGAAAGTAATTACTTTAAACACGCCAGAAAACTCAGCCAAAGCCGCTTGCGTTACAGCAAAGAGCTGAGTAAGAAAATAACCCAGAGCATTCAGCAGCTGAATATGCAGGAGGGGCAGTTTTATGTTTCACTGACAGAAAATGAGGGTAAGCAGTTAAGCCCGCTGGGTATCGACAGTATTGAATTTCAGGTGACAACCAACGCCGGACAGGAGCTCCAGGATCTTGGAAAAGTGGCATCCGGTGGTGAGTTATCCCGTATCGGACTGGCAATTCAAGTGATTATCAGCCAACGCGTTTCCACGCCAACCCTGATTTTTGATGAGGTCGACGTCGGCATCAGCGGCGCAACAGCTGCCATTGTCGGTAAATTATTGCGCAGCTTAGGTGAAAACACCCAAATTCTCTGCGTCACTCATCTGCCGCAGGTAGCTGGCAATGGCCATCAGCAGATGTTTGTCAATAAACAAAGTGACGGCAAAGCAACCAATACCAGTATGGTTAAACTCACCAAACAGGAGCGTATTCATGAACTGGCCAGATTATTAGGCGGAGACAGCATCACCGAACGCACCCTGGCCAATGCAGAGGAGCTGCTGGTGTCATAATACTTATTGGCGTGCTCTGCTGAGTTTGCAAGATTTAACTTTACATATATGCTTTTGACATACTGTAAAACAAATGGAAGCACAGCTTATATGTTAATCAACCTCAGCAAAAATGAGAGCTATTTTCGGGTCATAACAGGTACACTGATAATAGCTTTAGGCTCCCACTGGCTATGGTTTTTATTTCTGCCAATGGGGGCTTTTTTAATCCACACCGGGTTGACCTATACATGCCCTGTCACCCATTTTCTCAATACTCCCAGCAAAGCAGCACAACAACACATGTTTGTCGATTTTTTACCTAAGCATAATCCGCAACCTGTGTTTATTTTTAAAGCGAATAAGCAGCTTGCTTTTGCCAATGCAGCGGCACAAGCGCTGTTTCCCAATCTACAGACGTTTTCAGATCTGCTGGATAAAGATATTACAGAAATAATCGCGCAGGAAAAAACACAGCGCTTGTCGCTGAATATTGCTCCCGGCAAGGTTTACTCCATGCTGCTCCGCGGCTCAATTAAGCTTGATGGCGTCATGGTTTACGGCACGGATATCAGCGAAGTGATCGCGCTTCATCAAGAGCTGCTGGAAACGCAAAAAGAGATTGTTTATGCGATGGGCGAAATCGGTGAGACGCGCTCCAAAGAAACCGGCGATCATGTTCGCCGGGTTGCAGAGTATTCGCAATTGTTAGCCGAGCTTGCCGGAATAGATAAAACCGAGGCGGCGTTAATCAAATTTGCTTCCCCGATGCATGATATCGGCAAAGTCGCCATTCCGGATGCCATCCTTAAAAAACCGGGCCAATTAAACGCTGATGAATTTGCAATAATGAAGACACATGCGCAAATAGGCTTTGAACTGCTCAACCATTCCAGCCGCCCGGTATTAAAAACGGCGGCGATTATTGCTCATCAACACCATGAAAAATGGAATGGCACAGGTTATCCGCAACAACTTGCAGGAAATGATATTCATATCTATGGACGCATTACCGCTGTTGCCGATGTCTTTGATGCCTTAAGCAGCGCCCGGGTATATAAAAAAGCCTGGCCACTGGAAAAAGTACTTTTATTATTCAAGGAACAGCGTGGCAAGCACTTTGATCCTGCTTTAGTGGATCTATTAGTAAATAACCTGCCCGAATTCCTTAAAATTCGCGAAAGATATCCAAATTAGCTTAGCGCTCAGCACGGCTAGGTTATGCATTTACAAGACATTGTTAGACAAGTTAGATCAACAAGTTGGCAAATTGGTTATCTCTTTGTCCCGTATTCAGTTATTATTCACTTATTTTAAGCGTTGCCTATTTATGAAAAAAACCATTATTTTATTGCTCTTTAGCACTTTGCTGGCTGGTTGTGCCCAACTTCCGGAGCCGCAGACTATCCCCTGGCTTAGCCATAAACAACAGTTAGAAAACTTAAACGACTGGTCCTTTACCGGCAAACTGGCCTTTATCACAGCGGATGAGCGACATAGCCTGAATATATATTGGAAACAGGCGCCACAAAACGTGCATATCGCCTTAACCAGCTTTTTAGGCACAACTGTGGTCGACCTCAGAAAAACCCCCTTCGGCACACAAATTGTTGATAGGGACGGCAACCTGTTTTTTGGCGAAGACGCTGAGCTTTTGATTAAACAGTTGACCGGGTTAGTGATTCCAGTCGATGCCCTGCAGCAATGGATTAAAGGCAATCCAGGCAATGCCACTTACCAGCTCAATAGTGACAATCAAGTCGCCCGTCTAACGGGCGTTGATCCTAAAAATTCCCCCTGGTCGATCACTTACAGCGATTATAAAAACACGCAGGGGATCGCTTTACCGCATAAACTGCAACTGACTCGGCCAGAGTTACGCTTAAAATTTGCCATCTCGCAATGGAAAGTGAACAATTGACCAAAAATAGCAGTCAATAAGCAAGCAACTGTTAAATATTAAAGATAACTGAGCTGCAACTGAAAAATAGTGGCGAAATGCTGCATTAACAGCGCTTAACTCGCTACTAATTAGCTAGCGGCAGATTAAAGAGACGAAGATGATCAGAACAGAAACCATTCGCTGGCCGGCTCCGGCAAAACTCAATCTATTTTTATATATCAACGGGCAACGCGAAGATGGCTATCATGAGCTGCAGACGCTGTTTCAATTTATTAATGTTTGCGATTACTTGACCATCACCCCTAACCTGTCCGGACAAATAACCCTCTCCGATAACATGGCCGGTGTGCCATTAGCCGATAACCTGATCTACAAAGCGGCCATGCTTCTGAAAAAAAAAGCACCCTCTAATCGCGGAGCGGTGATTGAAATAGAAAAAAACTTACCTATGGGCGGTGGTTTAGGTGGTGGTTCATCGGATGCGGCCACTACCCTGGTCGCATTAAATTATCACTGGAACCTGAACTTAAAGTCTCGAGAACTGGCTGATTTAGGGCTGCAGTTAGGCGCCGATGTGCCTATTTTTATATTTGGAAAGGCAGCCATTGCTGAAGGTGTCGGCGAGCTGCTGACACCTGTTAATCCCCCTGAAAACAGCTACCTTATTGCCGTACCGGAGTGCCATATTTCGACGCCGGCAATATTTCAATCAGCAGAACTTATCCGCAATACAGCTAAACAGAAGCACCCGCAGTTAATGAGTCAAAATTGGCTAAATAACTGCCAACCCTGCGTAAAAAATAACTATCCCGAGGTTGCCAAGATAATAGACTGGTTGATAGAATACGCGCCGACTCGATTGACTGGAACAGGGGCATGTGTTTTCAGCACATTTGCCAGTCTCCATGATGCTCAAGTTGTACTAGATAAAACCCCGGAGTGGTTAAATGCTTTTACCGCACAGGGGGTAAATAATTCACCGCTAACTGAATTATTATCCACACTCAGTTAAAAATTTAGTTATTGATCTGCTTGAAAATCAATAACAAATGTTAATCAGCATGTTGCTATTAACTCAAACTCAACAGGATGACAGAGGTCCTCAAAGTGCCCAATATGAAACTATTTGCAGGTAACGCGACACCCGATCTGGCCAAAAAAATTGCCGATCGTCTTTTCATTAAGCTAGGAAGCGCAGAAGTCGGGCGTTTTAGTGATGGAGAGATCCACGTACAGATTAACGAAAACGTACGTGGAGATGATATTTTCATCGTTCAATCAACTTGTGCACCAACCAACGATAACTTAATGGAACTAATCGTCATGATTGATGCACTTCGTCGCGCATCAGCAGGACGCATTACTGCAGTTATCCCTTACTTTGGTTATGCTCGTCAAGATCGCCGCGTGCGCTCTACGCGTGTACCTATCACGGCCAAAGTTGTTGCAGACTTTTTATCAAATGTCGGTGTTGACCGCGTACTAACCGTTGACCTGCATGCCGAGCAGATTCAAGGCTTCTTTGATGTTCCTGTAGATAATGTATTTGGCAGCTCAGTACTACTGGCGGATATGCTGGATAAGAAACTGGACAATCCGATGATTGTCTCTCCGGATATCGGCGGTGTAGTACGTGCCCGTGCACATGCTAAATTACTTAATGATGCTGACCTTGCTATTATTGACAAACGTCGTCCAAAGGCCAATGTTGCCCAGGTTATGCACCTGATCGGTGATGTTGAAGACCGTCACTGTATTATCGTTGATGATATGATCGACACCGGCGGTACGCTATGTCAGGCAGCTGCTGCACTTAAAGAGCGCGGTGCAAAATCTGTTTATGCTTACGCTACGCACGCGGTCTTTTCAGGAAAAGCTGCAGAAAACATCAAAAACTCTGTCATTGATGAATTCATTGTTGCTGATTCCATTCCGCTTTCAGAAGAAATTATTGCCACAGGCAAAGTTAAGCAGTTGACATTAAGTGCGATGCTGGCTGAAGCTATCCGTCGCGTAAGCAACGAAGAGTCTATCTCAGCAATGTTTCATGGCTAAAATATGATTAATTAACTGTGCACACAGTTGTAATAATCAGATAAATTGTAAACGCCCTTTATTTATAATAAACGGGCGTTTTTTTATGTTTTTAGATTGTACAAAATAGCCGCGCTACGTTATCATAGCGCACCTTTTTTATCCTTCGCATTACTATGGATAAGATAAAGTGGTTTTATCTGGTCGCAAGATAAAATCTATTTTAATTTGAGGAACGACTAACAGTATCCTCACCAATGGAGTTAAACCATGTCAATTACATTAATCGCAAAAACCCGTACTGACTTAGGGAAAGGTGCGAGCCGCCGCCTACGTCACGCAGAGCTAGTTCCAGGAATCGTTTACGGTGCAGGCAAAGAGCCAGTATCAGTAACTTTTGAACAAAAAGAACTACGTAAAGCAGAAGTTATTGAAGCTTTCTACTCTTCAGTTCTAAATCTGGAAATCGATGGTACGGCAGAGCAAGTTGTACTTAAAGCAGTACAACGTCACGCATACAAAGAGCAGATCCAACATTTAGATCTTCTACGCGTTGATGCGACACAAAAACTAACTACAGCTGTTCCACTACACTTCCTTAACGAAGAAACTGCAGAAGCTGTTAAAAACGGTGGTGTAGTTGCTCACATCGCAAATGAAGTTGAACTTTCTTGTCTAGCAGCTGATCTACCTGCATTCATTGAAGTTGATATCAGCACAATGGCAATCGGCGATACTTTACATATCTCTGATCTAAAACTTCCAGAAGGTGTTGAGTCAGTTGAACTAGCGAAAGGTGAAGAGCATGACCTTCCATTAGTTTCAATCACACAAAGCAAAACAGTGGAAGAAGAAGCACCTGCTGAAGAAGCTGCTGCTGAATAATCGTGTCAACAACGATTAAACTGCTTGTGGGCCTGGCTAATCCAGGCCCCGAATATGCACAAACCAGACACAATGCCGGACAGTGGTATCTGAACCAATTTGTCTCGCAAGAAAATATTCAACTTAAAGCTGAAGCAAAGTTTTACGGCCTGACCGGACGTATTCAATTTGCAGGTAATGATCTGCGTCTTCTTGTGCCAACTACCTTTATGAACCTTAGCGGAAAAGCGGTTGCTGCTATGGCAAATTTTTATCGTATCAAACCGGAAGAGATCCTCGTTGCACATGACGAATTAGATCTGCCGCCGGGGGTTGCGAAGTTTAAATTAGGTGGTGGTCATGGCGGACATAACGGTTTAAAAGATATTATTGCTAAACTCGGCAATAATAAAAACTTTTACCGTCTGCGCATTGGTATAGGTCATCCGGGTGACCGCAACAGGGTCAGTGGTTATGTACTTGGCAAAGCACCGAAAAGCGAACAGAGCCTGATTGAGCAAAGTATTGATGAGGCCGCACGTTGTACGCATATTCTCGGACAAGACGGATTGGAAAAAGCGATGCATCGCTTACACAGCTTTAAAGCACAATAGCAGCCGGCTTTACTCCCCTCGCAATTAACACAAACAACTAACACAACAGGATAATAATCATGGGTTTCAAATGTGGCATCGTCGGCTTACCAAATGTTGGTAAATCAACTTTATTTAACGCGTTAACCAAAGCGGGCATTGAAGCAGCTAACTTTCCATTTTGTACGATTGAACCTAATACAGGTATTGTCCCTGTACCCGATCCGCGTCTGGATCAATTAGCTAAGATTGTTAATCCGCAACGCGTGCTGCCAACAACCATGGAATTTGTTGATATTGCCGGCTTAGTTGAAGGCGCATCAAAAGGTGAAGGCCTGGGCAATAAATTCCTGGCTAATATTCGTGAAACCGATGCTATCGGTCACGTCGTCCGCTGTTTTGAAGATGAAAATATTGTTCACGTAGCAGGTAAAATTCATCCTAAAGAAGATATCGACATTATCAATACTGAGCTGGCACTGGCGGATTTGGAAAGCTGCGAGCGCAGTCTGATCCGAGTAGCTAAAAAAGCCAAAGGCGGCGATAAAGACGCTAAGTTTGAAATGCCGGTTCTGGAAAAGATCAAAGCCCACCTTGAAGCCGATGGTATGGTTCGCGGTCTTGACCTGTCTAAAGAAGAGAAAGCAGCCGTTGCTTACCTGAACTTCTTAACATCCAAGCCAACCATGTATATTGCCAACGTCAATGAAGATGGTTTTGAGAATAATGAATATTTAGATCAGGTCCGTGAAATTGCTGAAAAAGAGGGAGCCGTTGTGGTGCCTGTCTGTGCGGCAATCGAATCTGAAATTGCCGAGCTGGATGAAGAAGATAAGCAGGAGTTCCTGGAAGGGATCGGCCAGGAAGAGCCGGGATTAAACCGTGTTATCTACAGCGGCTATGAGCTGCTGCACTTACAAACCTACTTTACCGCAGGCGTCAAAGAAGTACGTGCCTGGACGGTTGAAGTCGGTGCGACCGCCCCGCAAGCGGCTGGTAAAATCCATACCGATTTCGAACGTGGCTTTATTCGTGCTGAGGTTATCGCTTTTGATGACTTTATCGAATGCCAAGGAGAAGCCGGTGCCAAAGAAGCCGGTAAATGGCGCTTAGAAGGCAAAAACTACATTACCCAAGACGGTGATGTGATCCACTTCCGCTTTAATGTGTAAGTACAGTTGATAAAACTCGCAAAGGCAGCTTAGGCTGCCTTTTTGCTATTCTGCCCTGCAGATTTTCCTCCCCCTAAAGCTCCCTATTTCCTGAATAAAAACACCTCTTCCAGCACCCCGTGTTTAGAAAATCGAGTAATGTGCACCAAGCTGCAATTGATAAAAATATATAAAGTAAACAATTGCCCCGCAGATATAATCATTGCTACAGTAAAAGTCGATTGTGCGCACAGCACCCCTATTTCGAGCACGCTATTGAACAAACAGACACGAGTAAAAGTACTTTCGTGGAAAGCCGCACTTTCCCGAGGTGCTTTTTAAAAATCGTTCTGACTCTATAAAAGCGCTGCAAGTCACCTATAACAAAAAGGGAAAATCCAGTAATGGCAGACACTTATGATGAAGCCGAAGCTATCAATATCGAATATCAATCTACTTCAATGGAAATCTGGGATAATAAATACCGTCTTAAAAGCAAACATGGCGAGCCTATAGATCAGAGTATCGATGACACCTTTAAACGCGTCGCCAAAGCGCTTGCCGACCTGGAGAAAAAAGACCAGCAGAAATGGTATCAAGAATTTTTGTGGGCGCTGAGAAACGGTGCAATTCCGGCAGGCAGGATCACCTCCAACGCCGGTGCCTTTGAACATAAGCCGGCAACATCAACAATTAACTGTACTGTTTCCGGCACCATTGAAGACTCAATGGACGATATTCTTGCCAAGGTTCATGAAGCCGGATTAACCCTGAAGGCTGGCTGCGGAATAGGTTACGACTTTACCACACTGCGTCCGCGCGGAGCATTTGTTGCCGGAGCCGGAGCCCATACCTCGGGTCCGCTGTCATTTATGGATATCTACGATAAGATGTGTTTTACCATCTCATCTGCTGGCGGCCGCCGCGGCGCACAAATGGGGGTGATGGATATTCGTCATCCCGATGTCTTAGAGTTTATCAAGGCGAAGCGGGAAGATGGCCGCTTACGTCAGTTTAACCTCTCCCTGCTGATCAGCGAAGATTTTGTGCAGGCCGTGAAAAACGATCTGGACTGGCAGCTTATTTTCCCGATCACAGCCAAGGAAGCGGCGCAGGATGGCATCGACCTGCACAATAATGACGCTATTATCTGGGCGGACTGGCCGTTAACAGAGGGCCTGGTCGAAGATGAAACAGGCCGGGTCGCCTGTAAAGTTTACTTCACCATTGCCGCGCGTAAATTGTGGAATATCATTATGACATCGACCTACGACTACGCAGAGCCCGGCTTTATCCTGATCGATAAAGTAAACCAGATGAACAACAACTGGTTCTGTGAAGAGATCCGCTCCACCAACCCTTGCGGCGAACAGCCATTGCCTGCTTATGGTGCCTGCCTGTTAGGTTCGGTTAACCTGACCAAATTTGTCCGCAATCCTTTTACCGAGCAGGCCTGCTTTGACTGGGACGGCTATAACAAGGTTGTGGCGATATTTACCCGTATGCTCGACAACGTGGTAGAGATCAGCCAGCTGCCTCTGCAGAAGCAGCGCCATGAAATAGAGCACAAACGCCGTCACGGCATGGGCTTTTTAGGATTAGGCTCGGCATTGGCTATGATGCAGCAGCGCTATGGCAGTGAAGAATCGGTGGCATTTACCGATAGGGTTGCTCGGGAAATGGCGATAACCGGCTGGAAACAGGGGCTTGCACTTGCCAGGGAAAAAGGCCCTGCGCCGATAATGAATGAGGAGTTTGTAATCACAGCTAAAATGCTCCGTCAGCACCCGGAAATGGCCAAAGACGGCATAAAAATCGGTGATAAAGTGTCGGGTAAAGTACTGCATAGCCGCTACAGCTTCTATATGCAGCAACTCGCTGAAATTGAACCCGAGTTAATCAACGAATTAACCGAAGTTGGCGCGCGCTTTAGCCACCATAGCTCGATTGCGCCAACCGGCACCATTTCCCTGTCGCTGGCCAACAATGCCAGTAACGGTATCGAACCCAGCTTTGCTCATCATTACAGCCGTAATGTGATTGTCGAAGGTAAAAAGTCCAAACGCAATGTCGATGTCTACAGCTTTGAACTGCTCGCCTACCGTCAGCTGGTCAATCCGCAGGCGCTGCCTTATTCACAGGATGAAGCCACAAAACTGCCGGATTACTTTATTACCACTGACGATATCAGCCCTTCTCAGCATGTTGCCGTACAGGCCGCCGCGCAGCGCTGGATTGATTCATCGATATCAAAAACAGCCAATGTGCCGACTGATTTCCCATTTGCCAGCTTTAAAAATATCTATATGGAAGCCTATGACAAGGGTCTTAAAGGCTGCACAACCTTCCGCTTTAATCCTGAAGTTTTTCAGGGGGTCTTAATCAAAGAGCAGGATCTGGAAAATACCACTTATGTCTTTACCCTTGACGATGGCTCAACCTTTGAAGCTAAGGGTAACGAAGAGATTGAATACGATGATGAAATACACTCCGCAGCTAACCTGTATGATGCTTTAAAAGAAGGCTATTACGGAAGATACTGATAGATAAAGCTTGAGTGCAGGATTGGAGAGGACAACATGGTTAGAAAAATAGAAAAGAAAATCGTCGCCTTTAAGATAAAAGAGAAAAATAATGAGTCGCCGGAGCAGCAACAACCGGAAATCGAGCAGATGCACGAAGCTATTCTGCGCCCGGAGAAACTCAAGGGCTCAACCTATAAACTAAAAACCCCGGAGCATGTCTCTGAACATTCGTTATTTATTACCATCAATGACGTTGTTTTAAATGAGGGTACGGAGCACGAAATACGCCGCCC
>JBFGZH010000033.1:0-16036 GCA_041586895.1 Psychromonas sp.
AGGCCTTCAAGCTCCTGAATAATGCTGCCGTTACCCATTACCGGGCCATCTAGGCGCTGTAAGTTACAGTTAATTAAGAAGCATAAGTTATCCAGCTTTTCACGCGCCGCAAAGGATAAGGAACCACGAGATTCCGGCTCATCCATCTCACCATCACCCAGGAAAGCATAAACACGCTGCTCAGAAGTTGGTTTTAAGCCGCGGCCATCAAGATATTTTAAGAAACGCGCCTGGTAAATAGCCGCGATCGGACCAAGACCCATGGAAACCGTCGGGAACTGCCAGAATTCAGGCAGTAGTTTGGGATGCGGGTAAGAAGGCAGACCTTTACCATCCACTTCCTGACGGAAGTTATCCAGCTGTTCAGCCGTTAAACGCCCTTCAACAAAGGCACGTGCATAGATACCAGGAGAGATATGACCTTGGTAATAAACTAAATCACCACCGTCAGTGTCATTCGCAGCACGAAAGAAATGGTTAAAACAGACCTCGTAGAATGCCGCTGCAGACTGGTAAGAAGCCATATGGCCACCTAAATCCAGCTCTTTTTTCGAGGCGCGCATAACAATCATGATCGCATTCCAACGAATAATAGAACGGATACGACGCTCTATCTGAAAATCCCCCGGATACATTGGCTGCTTTTCCAACGGAATGGTATTAACATAATTGGTATTAATATCCGTTGGTAACTTAACACCCTCTTTACGAGCTTGTTCTGTTAATTTTTTAATTATGAACTGGGCACGTTCAGTTCCTTCATCTTCAAGAATAGTAGCCAGCGCCTCAAGCCACTCTGAAGTTTCTTGTGCATCAATATCACTGTTTAGGATGTCAGTCATGACACTTTCCTTCTCTATCACTAAATAATCTTAACCTGTAAGTTAAGTGCTTAATAATAACTATTTAGAAAACCAATCCCAGGCTGGCAAAACCGACCTTTAGTCAGATAAGCCATCTAAATAGTTATCCATTTTTGTTGTTTTATAAAAAGTTAAAAACGCCCTAATGCGCGTTTAAATGAACTCTCTTCACGTAACATAACAAGACGTGTTTCTTCGATATAAATTAAATGCTGTGCTGATGCCTGTTGCGCATCTGCAGGCTGCTTAGAAAGAATCGCTTCCAGCAGCTGCCGGCGATGCTGGGCAATTTTTTTGGCCACTTCCGGATAACGGTACAGTTGCTTGACATTAGCAGCTATATTCTTTTCCAGTAAAGGCTTAATACCGCGCGCTAAATGTAAAAAGACCACATTGTGAGAAGCTTCAATAACCGCCAAGTAAAAGAGTACGACATTTTCAATTTCTAATGCCAGATTCCTTTCTTTCTGTGCTTTTTCAATAGCCTGAAAACAATGCTTAATCTTAATAAAATCATCTGCACTGCCACGCAGGGCAGCGTAATAGGCGGAAATGCCTTCCAGTGCATAACGAAATTCGAGTAGGTCATATTGTGATTCAGGGTGGGTATTTAATAGTTCAAATAAGGGGTCGGTTAATCGCTCACGCAGCTCTTCGATAACGTAGGTTCCCCCTCCCTGGCGGCGGGTGAGTAAGCCTTTTGACTCTAAACGTTGAATCGCTTCACGTAATGAAGGGCGAGAGACTTCAAACTGCTTGGCAAGCTCGCGCTCAGAAGGTAATTTTTCACCTAGCTCTAACGCCCCCTCTAAAATCAGACTCTCCAGACGGTTTTCTATCATATCCGCTAGTTTAGGTTGTTTGATTTTCGCGTAAGTCATGGAAGCCTTTATAAACAGAAATTTCAGTCAATTAACAAATGGTAATACCAATTTACTTTTAAGTATAGAAATTAACAATTATTTTACTCTGCGTCCAGCACATATTGACACAAATCAACAAATGAACAGCAAGTAGTAAAAACCTGCCGTATTTTACGCTATTTTAAGAAAAAGGTAAGACCACCTGCCGATTAAATGTTAAATAATTGTAACAAATTAAAGCTAGTTGTTAGCACAGAAGAATTAAGAAGTTTCGCTCAGCAAATAATACGCCCTAACGACTTAATAAATGAAGATAATAATCCCAATCAAAAAATGGGCCGGGATCAGTTTTTCGCTGCGGGGCAATATTACTATGTCCGGTTATACGATCTTGGCTGATTGCCGGATAATGCTTTTGAATGGCAGCCGTTAGCAATGCCAGTGACTGGTACTGCAGTTGGCTATAAGGCGATTTATCTGTCCCTTCCAGTTCAATGCCGATCGAATAATCATTGCAGTTATCACAGCCGTTAAAGGATGACACGCCGGCATGCCAGGCACGTTTGCTAAAAGGCACATATTGCTCAATGCGGCCGTCACGGCGGATCAGACAGTGCGCCGATACTTGCAAGCCTGCTAAATCGCTAAAACTGGGATGGCTATGACAGTCTAAACAGCCGGTAAACAGCTGCTCGATTTGTTTGCCGCCATAAACGCCCTCGGGCAGACTGATGCAGTGGATCACCAATAAACTTGGCGCGCAGCCCTGCGGCCGTTCATTAAAAAAAGGAGAAGCGATCTGCTTGGCGTTTTGGTAATAGCCTGATTTATCAATCATCAATAACGGCTCCGGGTTAAAAGGCTTGCAGGCTAACAGCCTTGAAAGCTGACGGCTGCTGCACATCATAACCTAACTGACAGGTAAAAAAAAAGGCGCATACAGCGCCTTAAGTTAATAAATCAGTAACCATTATTCCCACTCAATGGTGGCAGGTGGTTTACCTGAAACATCATACACCACACGGGAAATACCGTCGATTTCATTGATAATGCGGTTTGATACATGGCCAATCAGTTCATAGGGAAGATGTGACCAGCGTGCTGTCATAAAGTCGATGGTTTCCACACAACGCAGTGAAACAACCCAGTCATATTTACGGCAATCCCCCATAACACCCACAGAGCGCACCGGAAGAAACACCACAAATGCCTGGCTGACTTTATGGTAAAGATCCGCTTTACGCAGCTCTTCAATGAAAATTGCATCAGCACGACGCAGCAGATCGCAGTACTCTTTTTTCACTTCACCAAGCACACGCACGCCAAGACCCGGTCCCGGGAAAGGATGGCGGTAAAGCATATCGTAAGGTAAGCCTAGCTCCAGGCCGATTTTACGCACTTCATCTTTAAACAATTCACGCAGCGGCTCAACTAAGCCCATCGCCATATCATCCGGCAAGCCGCCGACATTATGGTGAGACTTAATAACATGCGCCTTGCCTGTTTTTGAAGCCGCTGACTCAATCACATCAGGGTAAATCGTGCCCTGTGCCAACCATTTCGCATTGCTTAATTTTCTCGATTCTTCATCAAAAATATCCACAAATACGCGACCGATAATCTTGCGTTTTGCTTCCGGATCACTTTCCCCGGCCATCGCATCCAGGAAACGGTTTTCCGCATCAACATGGATAATATTTAAACCGAAGTGCTCACCAAACATATCCATAACCTGCTTGCCTTCGTTTAAACGCAGCAAACCGTTATCGACAAAAACACAGGTCAGTTTATCACCAATCGCACGCTGCAGTAACATGGCAACAACCGATGAATCAACGCCACCGGAAAGCCCCAGGATCACTTCATCGTCACCAATCTGCTCTTTCATACGGGCAACCGCATCTTCGATAATGGAAGCGGGTGTCCACAGGGTTTCACAGGCACAGATATCGACCACAAAGTGACGTAACATACGCTCGCCTTGACGGGTATGGGTCACTTCCGGATGGAACTGTACACCGTAAAAGCGTTTTTCTTCATTAGCAATTGCAGCAAACTGACAGGTTGCCGTATTGGCAACGGTAATAAAGCCTTCAGGAATTGCCGAGACTTTATCGCCATGGCTCATCCAGACATCGAGCAGCGCATTGCCGTTTTCAGCCACGGCATCTTCAATCGACTTGAACAGCTCAGAAGCGGCCTGCACTTCAACCTGTGCGTAACCAAATTCACCTTCACCTTTACCTTTAATAACCGCACCGCCAAGTTGCTCGGACATAGTCTGCATGCCGTAACAGATACCTAATACAGGTACGCCGGCAGTAAACACGTATTCAGGTGCGCGCGGAGAGCCTTCGGCCGTAACACTTTCCGGGCCACCGGCTAAAATAATACCGTTAGGGTTAAAATCTTTAATATCCTGCTCGTCAACATCCCAGCTCCACAGCTCACAGTAAACACCGATTTCACGGATACGACGCGCGATAAGTTGTGTGTATTGCGAACCGAAATCTAAAATTAGAATTCGCTGTTCATGAATGTTTTTGCTCATTGACTGATCCTTTTATAAAGAATAAAAGAGGGCATTGCCCTCTTTGAAAATACTAATTATTTAACAAATGCTTATCTGCTGTAGTTAGGTGCTTCTTTAGTAATAGCAACATCATGCACATGGCTTTCACCCATACCGGCACTGGTAACTTTTACAAACATCGCTTTGCTATTCATCTCCTGGATAGTTGCACAACCGGTCAGGCCCATCGATGAACGCAAGCCGCCCATCTGCTGGTGAATGATCTCTTTCACTTTACCTTTATAGGCAACGCGGCCTTCAATGCCTTCCGGCACTAATTTATCTGCGGCATTATCTGACTGGAAGTAACGATCCGATGAGCCCTTCGACATAGCACCCAGTGAGCCCATACCACGGTAAGATTTGTATGAGCGCCCCTGGAAGAGAATAATTTCACCCGGAGACTCTTCAGTACCGGCAAACATACTGCCCATCATTACACAGGATGCGCCCGCCGCTAATGCTTTGGCAATATCACCGGAATAACGAATACCGCCATCGGCGATAACCGGAATACCCGTCCCCTGCAGTGCGGCCACCGCGTCAGAAATAGCGGTAAGCTGCGGTACACCGACACCGGTAACGATCCGTGTTGTACAGATAGAGCCCGGGCCGATACCCACTTTTACGGCACTACAACCTGCTTCAACCAGGGCTTTTGCCCCTTCAGCCGTAGCAACATTACCGCCAATAATCTGTAGATCCGGGTAAGCTGCACGTGTTGCTTTAATACGATCCAGCACACCTTGAGAGTGGCCGTGTGAAGAGTCGATTAACAGTACATCCACACCCGCTGCCACTAAGGCATCAACACGCTCTTCATTACCGGCACCGGCACCGACAGCGGCTCCCACACGCAGACGGCCGAGCTCATCTTTACAGGCATTGGGCTTACGCTCCGCTTTACGGAAATCTTTAACTGTGATCATCCCTTTTAATTTAAAGTTATCATCAGTCAATAATACTTTTTCGATACGGTGGGCATGCATTAAGGCTTCCACCTCATCACGCGGTGTATTTGGCTTAGCCGTCACCAGATCCGCTTTACCTGTCATCACAGAAGAAACGGGTTTTTCTAAATCAGTTTCAAAGAGCACGTCACGACCGGTAATAATACCGACTAATTCACCAGAGGCTTCCACAACCGGGTAACCGGCAAAACCATTATGTGCAGTGATCTCTTTGATTTGCGCCAGGGTGGTTTGTGGAGAAACGGTAACCGGGTTCGCAACCACACCACTTTCATGAATCTTAACTAAACGTACCTGTTCAGCCTGCTCTTCAATTGACATATTTTTATGAATAAAGCCGATGCCACCTTCCTGTGCTAACGCGATAGCAAAACGCGCTTCAGTTACAGTATCCATCGAAGCTGAAACAACCGGGATATTTAATGAAATTGTTGGTGTTAATTGAGTTCTCAGATCAGCTGTATTTGGCAGCACAGTCGAGTGACCGGGTACTAATAATACATCATCAAATGTCAGGGCTTCTTTGGCAATTCGTAGCATTGCAATATCTCACTTATAGTTGGGAGGGTTTTTCAGTATACCCAAATTCTTGGGTATGATATTGCGGTGGGATTTTAATCCTTCTGTTAACTAACTACAATTAAAAATTCACTGTTTTGTAATTCTTTTTATCAAAGAGAATTAAAATGTTAAGATGCAGCGCACTATTTCCTCCTAAAGCACCTGAATAAACGATAATGAGCCCACAAAATAAGAATATCTACAGTGTCAGCAGCCTTAATCGTGCAGCTAAATCTTTGTTAGAAACCGGCCTCGGAGTGATCTGGTTATCCGGTGAGATATCCAACCTGACGATTGCTGTTTCCGGGCACTGGTATTTCACCCTTAAAGACCATAGTGCGCAGGTGCGCTGCGCGATGTTTAAAGGCAATAACAGGCGCAGCGGTTTTACCCCTACGCATGGCCAGCAGGTACTGGTACGCGGCAAACTCAGCCTTTATGAAGCGCGCGGTGACTATCAGCTGATTATTGACAGCATGGCACCTGAAGGTGATGGCTTGCTGAAGCAACAATTTGAAGCCTTAAAATGCCAGTTAGCAGCCCAGGGACTCTTTGCCCAGGAGGCTAAAAAACCCTTGCCGGAAATCATTAAACGTATCGGTATCATCACCTCCTCCACAGGGGCTGCTGTGCACGATATTCTCAGCGTATTAAAACGCCGCGATCCGCGTCTGCAGGTCATTATTTATCCGAGTCAGGTTCAAGGTGCAGGCAGCGCCGAGTCGCTGGCCGCGCAGATTCAACTGGCCAATGCGCGTAATGAATGTGATCTGCTTATCGTCGGCCGCGGCGGTGGCTCTCTGGAAGATCTGTGGTGCTTTAATGAGGCGGTTGTTGCTTATGCTATCTTTAACAGTCAACTGCCGGTGATCAGTGCGGTCGGTCATGAAATAGATGTCACCATCAGTGATTTTGTTGCCGATATTCGCGCCGCGACCCCCTCTGCGGCGGCTGAATTGGTCAGCCAAAACCGCACAGCTGTGGAAACGCAGCTGCAGACATTAGTCAGCCGCTTAAAACGCGCGATGCAGGCACAACTGCAGTTAAAGCAGCATCAGCAGAGCCTGCTTAAGGAAAAACTGCTGCAGCAGGATCCCAAACACAAGCTGCAGCAGCAGAGCCTGCAGCTCGATGAACTTTCCCTGCGTTTAACGCATGCCATAAAACAAACGCTCAATCGATATACCGACAGGCAGCAGCAACTGCAGAGCAGGTTATGGCATGTCAGTCCGGAGCAGAGAATTCACCTTGAACAGCAGAAGCAGGCGCAGCTGCAAACCCGTCTGCAGACAGCCATGCACACTAAACTCAAGCAATGCGAACGGCAGTTACAAAGTCAGATAGCACAGTTAAATGCGGTTAGTCCGCTGGCCACGCTGGCGCGCGGTTATGCCATTGTCAAAGACCAAAAAGGTAAGGTTGTCAGCGACGCATCTGCCGTTACAAGGGATGAGCAGATAACGGTGCGTGTCCATCAAGGTGAGATTAAAGCACGGGTACTTTAAGGCTGATATAGCTGCTAGTAGAAAGCAGCGAGCACTGCGCTCACTGCTTTGCTATTTTTTACTTGCAAGGCGGCTTAACTTCTAACCAGATATTCGCCTACGCCAATCCATTTATAGGTGGTCAGCTCTTTTAAGCCCATAGGCCCGCGGGCATGCAGTTTCTGCGTAGATACCGCCACTTCAGCGCCTAAACCAAATTGACTGCCGTCAGTAAAACGGGTGCTGGCATTGACATAAACAGCCGATGAATTAACGGCATTGACAAATTTATTCGCCACAGTGAAATCATTGGTTAAGATACCGTCAGAGTGCTGCGAGCTGTGCGCACGGATATGGGCCAGCGCTTCAGGCAGATCCTCGACCACTTTTACCCCAAGGTTAAGTGATAGCCACTCTTTAGAGAAGTCCCCTTCTTCTGCCGCTACCGCATCCTCTCCCAGTATTGCTTTGGCTTTTTCTTCGGCAACCAGGGTCACGCCTAGCGGCAATAAACGTTGCGCTAATTTAGGTAAAAACTCGGCAGCTATCTGCTGTTCAACCAACAGGGTATCGAGCGCGTTACAGACACTTGGACGCTGTACTTTTGCATTTTCAATAATGGCCAGCGCCTTATCAACATCCAGAGTTTTCTCTGCAAACAGATGACAGATACCAATGCCGCCAATAATCACAGGAATATTACTGTTTTCTTTACAGAACAGTTGTAAACCTATATTACCGCGGGGAATAATCATATCGACAAACTGATCCATTTTTAACAGCTCAGCCACTAATGCACGATCGGTGCTCTCAATATACTGTACCGCAGTTTTCGGTAAGCCAGCTTTAACCAGTGCCGACTGAATCACCTTCACCAGCACCATATTGGAGTGAATCGTCTCTTTACCACCACGTAAAATACTGGCATTACCGGTTTTCAGGCAAAGTGCGGCAATATCGATGGTTACATTCGGGCGAGCCTCATAAATAACACCAATCACGCCGACAGGAACACGGCGCTTACTCAGCTTGAGGCCATTCTCCAGTAATTTGCTGTCAAACTCTTCGCCGACAGGATCATCGAGTTGAATAACACTACGCAGATCAGCAATAATAGCTGCTAAACGTGTTTCATCAAGCAATAGGCGATCTAACAGTGCCGGACTTAAGCCCGCGCTGATACCTGCTTCTATATCCTGCTTATTAGCCTGAACAATCTCACTTTCATTGGCTTCCAGCGCTACCGCTATCGCTTCCAGCGCTGCATTTTTTTGTTTACTGTCTGTAATTGCCAGTTCATAACTTGCTTGTTGTGCAAGTTTTCCAATTTCTTGTAAATCCATTGTCATTCCTAAATTAAGTAAGGTTAAAGTTGCAAATTGAATATTGCTTAAAACTAAGAAAGCACATATTGGCCTTTATAACAAGACCAAATCATCACGATGAACCACAACTCGCCCATGTTCAAAACCTAAACAAGCTTCTATCTGCTCGGAATGTAAGCCTTTAATTTTTTCAATATCAGCACTTTTATATCTGACTACACCGCGAGCAATTTTCTTGCCAGCCTGATTGGCAATGGCGATCACACTGCCACGCGAAAAGCTTTTCACCGTACCGATAATGCCCTTGGCTAATAAACTGCCGCCGCCCTCAATGATCGCCTGCTCAGCTCCGGCATCAACAATAATAGTGCCATAAATTTTAGAACCGGCAAAAATCCAGTTTTTCCGCGCTTCTAAAGGGCTTTTCGCTGAACAAAAACGTGTTCCAACTGACTGATTAGCAACGGCATTAATAATCACATCTTGTTTATGACCGGAAGCAATCACCACTTCAATACCGCCGCGGTGGGCAACGGTTGCAGACTCAATTTTAGTGGCCATACCGCCCGTTCCTAAACCGCCGACACTACCGCCCGCTAAGGCATGGATTTCATCGGTAATTTTATCCACTTCGGTCAATAGCTGTGCATCAGGATTACTGCGCGGATCGGCAGTAAATAACCCCGCTTGATCCGTTAACAGTAACAACTGGTCGGCATCTGCCAATAAAGCCACTAGCGCAGAAAGGTTATCATTATCCCCCACTTTTATTTCACTGGTGGCAACTGCATCATTTTCATTGATAAGCGGAATAATGCGATGTTTAAGCAGCGTTTTCAGGGTATCCCGTGCATTTAAATAACGCCCTTGATCATCGAAATCAGCGCGGGTTAAGAGCATTTGTCCGACATGCAGGCCATAAATTTTAAACAGATTTTCCCATTCCCGTACCAGTTGGCCCTGACCAACCGCTGCCAGCATCTGCTTATTGGCAATAGTGGGGACTATATTCGGCAGATTAAGATGCTCTTTCCCGGCGGCAATCGCACCTGAGGTGACCACTATCATCTGATGGCCCTGGTTTTGCAGCAACGCACACTGACGCACCAATTCAACCATATGTGCGCGATCTAATTTTGCTGTACCACTGGTCAGCACGCTGGTGCCTAACTTGACAACAACCGTCTTTGCTTTATTGTTCATGCTTATTTCATTTTTCAATTAGCTGTTAAATAAAAACAGCCATGGCATTAACCTTGCTGTTTTCAGTGTATTATTATTTTATAGTAACTATGCCTCAATCAAGTCCGCTTTTTTTTCCTCAAGTTGCATTCCGGTTTCAATATCAATAAGCGTTTCCAGGCGCTTTAAAAACAGCTCAAATGACTGATCCAGCTGTTGCTGATCCTGCGCTGCAATATTTTCCACCACCCAATCGCCCTCGATATTATAACGACCGTCAAAACGCTTATAATGAAAGCCTTGTTCATTTTTTTCAAGCGCCAGCCACCAGCCGTAAAACTCTCTTTCTTCAGGTTCTTTTTCCGCGTCTATGCATATTTCCAGGCAATCAAAAAAGAATAAAAGTTCCGTTGACTGTTGTCTACGAAAATAAGGTCCCAAATCGGTAAATAATTTAAATAACCGGCCACTAGAAGGGCCTGTATCATCATGAGGTAATGTCATCGCTATATCTTCCTGATAGAAAATGTTCTGTAAATACTAATTTATCACTCACTCCTGCAGATGTCTTGTTAACCACTGCGCAGAATAACTTAAACAGTTTAAATATGATTCAAAAATAGGAGGTTTATCAATAATATGTGTTTGCCCATCACGACTTGCACGGGCAATAAGCTGTAAATCTTGCTGATTGCACATAACGTCATTCTGATGGCCAATGCTCAATAACGGGGTATCGATACGTCTGCGCGCAAGCAAGCCCTGCTTAATTAAGGAAAATGGCACGCAGTTCTGATATAAAACCTCGACACTGGAGTCATTAATCTGCATACGTGATGCCACGCAGTCGAGCAGCATAGGCGGCAGTTTTTTAAAGCTCTCCAGATTATCAAAAATGCTGCCTACCGCAGCGCCCACACAGACCACCGACTTGACATATTTAGGCTCTAAAAAAGCTAAACGCGTCGCCACATTACCGCCAAAGCGCATGCCCATTAACGAAATTCGGTCATGGTCAATCCAGGGAACCGTTTTTAAGTAATGAATAATGGCCTGATGCAGATTAGAAGAGTTCTGCTCTAGTTTTACATGGCTGGAAAAACCGATACCGGGCAGATCAACGGTCAGCATGGCAATACCGGCAGGCGCCAGCTGCTTTTCAAAGAGCGGTAAAAAATCACACTGCAGGGCATCAAGCCCGCCACTGACAATCACCACTGGATGAATGGTCTCGGTATGCGGAAGATGCAGATAACAGATCACCTCTTTGCCCTGAAAAGGCACCTTTATCTCTTTGAGCAGCTGATTATTATACTTAAAAGATTCGCGGTAATTAGTAAATGCCAACGCCTGCGCCTGAGCACTTAAAGTATCGCCTTTGAGGTGCGGATAACTGGCGACACTGTAAAACTGCGATGCACTATAATAAGCTTGTCTGGCTTTTTCCCGCTCGCCCTGCTCAGCAAACTGCTTGCCCTTTTTTTGGTAACGCATCGCCTGCTGCGTCCACTCATAGCTCCAATTCCCCGGGCGAAAACCTATCACAGTATCTAATATCGCGTCATTACTGCGTTTATTGCTGGAAGCCGAAATACGGGCCAGTACATCATAGCAATCAATCAGATCTAACCCCTGCCAGGCCCAGAACATAAACTTTAACAGGCGATACCAGCCGTTCTGCTGTTCGCCATCCATAATATTATCATCTGCCTGGTGGTTTTTTTTGGTTGCTGAGCTGGGAATAATGGTTGATGTTTCCTGGACATTAAATTTGGGAGTGAAAAGCTTTTTAGATAGATTTTCTGACATAGAATACTCGTCTTATCACGCCGTGCGAAATCAAGCGTAAGAAAAAATTAGAAATTAATCATGAATATAGCCAAGTCGCTGCAACAGACTGATTTTCCAGGCTCGGCTATAGATTACCGCCAATACCCAAAAACAGCAATTATTGCCCTGATTTCCTTTTACTTTTCATTCATTTTTTCAGTTAAGTTCACTTTATCAAACTGCCGGCTCATGTATTTTTCTGGATAATACTTTTTCTGCGACTAACAGGTCGGGTTTTTCGCCCTGCAGTAACAGCACATCACCGGCTTGAAAACGCACCTCTGCAGAGATAGCAACCTTCTGCCCGTCTTGTCTATGCAGTGATTTTATAATCACCCCGGAAAGGTGCAGCTGCTGTACATAACTGCCGACGACTTCTGAGTTTTCGCTTAAGGCCACGGCATGCAGAGGCTCAATAAACCAGTCACTCTGCTCTTTGGGAGTTTCCTGGCCATAATAAAAGCCATGCAGATGCTGATATTTTGCTTTCCGCTCGCAATCTAAACGCTGCAGTATGCGCCTGTGCGGAACACCTGACAGGAATAAAACATGTGCCACCAGCATTAAACTGCCTTCCAGCACCTCGGGAACGACTTCCGTGGCCCCCGCTCGCTGCAGTTGTTCTAAGCCGCGATCATCCTTGGTACGCACCAACACCTGAATATCGGGATTCAGCTCACGGATTTGTCCCAATAACGCCAGAGAGCGCTGCAGATCATCAAAGGTGATGATCAATAATTTTGCCTTTTCAATGCCGGCCACCAGTAATATCTCACGGCGGCTGGCATCGCCAAATTCAATCTGCTCGCCGCCTTCCCGCGCTTCTTTAACCCGCATCGGATCTCTGTCTAGCACCACAAAGGGTAAGGACTCGCTTTTGAGAAAGCGTGACACAATCTGCCCGACACGCCCGTAGCCGCAGATAATAGTATGATCGGTAAATTGCCCCGGTAGCGTTTTTTGAAAGCGAAAGACCTTTTCCGACTGGTGGAGAACTTCACGGCTAATATTTTTACTGTATTTCACTAATAATGGCGTCAGTGACATGCTGATCACGCCCGTGGCAATCAGCAGCGATGATAACTGCTGATCTAACAGCTTATATTTGCCGGCCAATGCCACTAAGATAAAACCGAACTCCCCCATCTGCGCTAACGCAATACCGACGCCCAGTGCACTGCTTATTTTTTCGCGCATAATTAACGCGGCAAAGCTGATGGTTAATAATTTTGCCAGCATCATAGCCACCACCAGCAGGCACAAGATTATGAAATTATCGCGCAATACCTGAAAATGCAGCAGGGTGCCGATAGAGATAAAAAACATCGCCATTAAGATATCTTTAAAGGGGCCGATATCTGCGGCAAGCTGATGGCGGTAGTGGCTTTCAGCGAGCATCATGCCCGCCAGAAAAGCGCCTAAAGTCATGGATAAACCCAGCTGCTGAGTAAACCAGGCGGCCAGCAGGGTGACAAACAGTGACGAGAGAATAAAAACTTCACTGAAGCGTAAACGCCCCACTTCATAAAAAAAACGCGGTAATAACCAGCGCCCTATGGACAGTAAAACGGCAATCGCCAAGGCCCCTTTCACAAACGCCAGCAATAGCGGTAAGAGCACTCCTCCTTCTACCTGAGGCATGGCGATAATAGGAATAATAATTAAAAAGGGCACAACAGCGAGATCTTGAAACAGTAAAATGGCGATAGCCAATTTACCCTGCTTTGAGTGCAGCCGCTGTTGATCCGCCAGTACTTTGACAATAATTGCCGTAGAAGACATGCTTAAGGTTGCCGCTACGGCAAAAGACTGCTGCCAGCTTAAGCCGAATAGATGACTTAAGAAATAAAACATAAAAAATGACACCACAACCTGCAGCAGGCCAATCCCAAAGACAGAGCGGCGCATCGCTATTAATTTATTTAAGGAGAACTCTAAGCCCAGGGAAAACATTAAAAAGACAATACCGAATTCAGAGATCAATTCGATTTCATGATAAGAGCTGAGAATATTAAGCAGGGAAGGACCGAGGATAAAGCCGGTAAACAGATAAGCGACAATATTCGACAAACGCAGCCAGCGAAAGACAATAACGCTGATGATGGCAAAAAATAATAACAGTAAAAGTTCACTTAACACACTATTCGCTCCCTCCTAAGTTGCAGACGCTCGCTGCGCATCATAATGGCAGAGGTTAATTCATTCCTTTAAGCATAGCTGAAAAATAACGCTTGTTGCGTCAGGCAAAAGAGATGCTGACATACTGCCCCGCAGCCGCCGGCAAGCTCTGGCATTGCCACAAGCCGACCGCCTGCTGCAGTTTGCCGTCGATCAAAATAAAGGGCACAAAATCACGCAACCAGGGCGGAACATGGTATTCATGCAGTAATTTTTTAATGCTCCGCGATCGCGAACGGCCAATCGGCGTACAGCTTAATTTTGCCGGCAGATGCGCGCGAAAACAGATTTTAACTTCAGCATCGCGGGGAATAAATAAGCCGTCAGCAGCCTCTGTTAAGGGTTGAAAATGCAATTTAACTCTGCCATCGAGCAGATTTACTCGCTCCTCATCCGTCCAGTTGTGCGTTTCATTAAAGTCAAGCGCAGCTTGTTCTTCGACAAGATAGAGATGCTGACGATAACGGCGCAGGCTAACATGCTGAAAGTGCATTTTCGGCGAGGCGTCCTGTGCCGCTAACACGATATCGCTCCATACCGCTGCCAGTTGTTTTGCCGACGGGTAATTGAGCTTGTTTGTTTTAAACCAGTAGCGTAGGACATTATTACGCCGGGCCGCGCTCAGTGCCTGCAATTGCTCAATACTCAGTAGATGCTGATTGAGCTGGCGACAAGCACAACGGGCAAAATCTAACTGCGCAATTTCATCCAGTAACTGCTGCTGCTCCTGGCAAATGGCCGCGCTGCGTGCCACTGTTTTGCCAATAGCCGGCCAACGTGCCTTTAATAAAGGTGATATTGTATGGCGAATATAGTTGCGATCAAAAACCTGATCGCTATTACTTTCATCCTCAATCCACTGCAGGCCAAAATATTGCGCATAAGAGACTAACTGCTGACGGGAAAAATTCAGTAGAGGACGGATCAAGTAACCACCGGATAGTGTTTGTTTACTAAGGATTCCCTGCAAGCCGGTATTGCCGGCCCCTCTTTTTAATGCCAGCAACACAGTTTCCATCTGGTCGTCCTGGTGGTGAGCGGTCACCAGATAACTGTTTGCGCGTAAGCGCTGGGTTAAACAGCGATAACGTTTTTCTCGGGCCAGGGCCTCAAGACTAGTACGCTTTGCTCTGACTAACTTTACCGCAGAGCAATCAAAGTCAACCGCCAGTTCAGTGCACAGCAGAGAACAAAACTCCTCCCAGAAGGGTGCATTCTCGCTTAAACCATGATTGATATGATGGGCACTAATGGTTAAATCAGGCACTATCTCTGCGCGTAATCGCGCAAAAAGATGCACCAGCACCACAGAGTCCAGACCGCCGCTTAAAGCAATCTGAAAATCAAGCCCCGCCAGGGGACTATCACCGCAGAGCTGCTGTAGCTGCTCGTTAAAGGCGGGTAAAAGGTCATTGCTTCGCATATTAGCCAACCTGATCAAAATGCAGCGTGACATTGTCATCACCCAATAAAGACTGCAGCGAGAAAAGCAGCTCATCGGAAGGAGTGATCGACCAGGCGCGCCCTAATGACAGCTCGGCTTGTGCGTGCTGATTTTTATATTCAATAAAGACCGGGCACAAGCCCCCCATTGCCGGTTGTAGCGCCTGCTGTAAGCGCACTTGAAAGTCACGGCCTATGCTCTGCGCGTCAACTTTTAAGCGTAATTTTGAAGCAAAGCGTTCACGCGCCTGATCTATGCTCATCACTTCACGGGCATTCATCTTTAAACCGCCGTTAAAGAAGTCTTCACTCACCTGTCCCTGCAGCACCACCACATTATCGGTCACCAGCAGCTCTTCATACTGGTCAAGCAGATCGGCAAAGACGGTCACATCCATACGGGCACTTTTATCATCCAGGGTAATAATGCCCATCCGCTTACCCGCTTTAGTAACCATCACGCGCATGCTGAGAATAAGTCCGGCGACGCGACTGTTTTGTCCGCGGCGGTTGGCGACCAGGTCAACCAGTTTAGTGCAGTGAAATGCGCGAATATGTTGTTCATACTGATTGATCGGATGCCCGGTCAAATACAAGCCCAGGGTCTCTTTTTCACCGGCTAGCCACTTTTTCTCCGGCCACTGCGGCACGGAAGCAAACTTATTGGCAATCTCTTCACTGTCTGTGGTTAACACGCCAAACAGATCGCTCTGTCCGAATGCTTCCGCTTTCTTATGCTGCATGGCCGACTGCAGAGCATTCGG
>JBFGZH010000034.1:0-15887 GCA_041586895.1 Psychromonas sp.
ATAAGCACTTTAGCAAGGAAAATCATGGATGATTTTCCTAATCTCAGCCAGTACAGGGACGTAATGTCTGAGATGGTGCGTTAAAAGTGGTTGTTCTCTGCAAGATAAAAAAATGGCTTGGGCAGCTTTTCTTTTGGGCGAGTTATGCGCAAGCATAGTGTCACGAGCGGGCTAAACTCTGTGTGCCCTGTTTTCTTTGGCTGCACAAAGAGCATAGCTGTCTCGAACTGCGAAACTGCGTTTCGGTTTCTCATCGCTTACACGCCGTCAAAGGCGGAATACACCCGATGAGTTAAGATGACTCTCGTGTATCTTTTATTTACACTTTCATATACCGAAGGCTGACTTGTGTATAAGAGTCAGCAACGGCCTGTGTCGTGCTAAGCCGAATAACCGTTAGCAATACCTTTAGTGGCAATGGCAACAGCATCATGAGCATGGAGACTTTCATAATGGTTAACGCGCAGCCAGAAGTCGGCAAACTTATCCTGCTGGTTAAGTGCATGTTGTAAATGGCGTGCAGCATCTTCACAGAACATCAGGTTTTGGCCATTTAAGCGGGCAAACTCTTGTTCATCTTCACGTTTAACTGCCGCCTGCACGGGAGTTTTCAAGGTCTCCTCAATTAAATCAATCAGCTCGACAATAGGGAACTGCTGGTTGGATTTATTGAGTTTTACTTTTACCTCGACAACACTACGCTGACTATGCGGTGTTGCGACAATGCCCTGGGTAGAGCCTAGCCAGGCTAAAATTTCATCACGGTTAATTTCACTTTGTTGTGAATATTTTTCTGCAAACTGTTTTTGAATCAGCTGGCGGGCCAGTGCCGCTGAACAGGGGCAGGTTGATGAGTAAGGAACATCTACCTGAAGTTCAAACTCAATCTTATTATCGATAAGTTTACCGATAACAATCACAGGGTAAGCTTTCCAGCCGCGTTTCTCGCTGATTAATGATTTACGGCGCAGATTGTAATCAAAGGAAAACTTTGCAAAAGCCTGCTGACTGATGTCATCATGACTTTCAATAAACCCTTCCAACAAGGTGCTCAAGGTGGCCAGTGTTAATTCAGATTCAGTTGAAAGTTGATCCAGCTGCAAGTAGAGGCGCGACATATGGATGCCTTTTGCCTGTGGGTCGCCAAGATTAACAAATACTTCCGCGCTGGCACTAACCTGCTGTGGTGAATAATTATCTGTTTGTACCATTAGCGGTAGCTTGATATTACTCATACCAACCCGTTCGAGTGTACCTTCTGTTTGAGCTTGTGCGCTATTTGCGATATCTGGCATGGCCATTAGGAAAAACTCCCTTAAATATGATTGGGCATATAAATAATTTAGGCGAAGCATTATAGACCTGTTATTGCAAATTAAAAACCATGAAATGAAAAGGATTACTGTTAACGGGTGGGGTTGCTCGATTATTGAACGATTAATGTTGCTGTGAGTAAATAATAAGGTTTGTTTTATAGTACCGGCCTTTAATGCTAGGCTTGAATATTTGCCTTAAATGGGAGTGGTTATTTCGCCGTTTAAGCTGCAAAATGGATATAAATTCGAACTATCAGCTTGTAGTTCTAACAATATGGAGCTCCGTATGGCAACGACAGTTAATTATTTGAGGCGGTCATGAATATCTTTAATCTTAAAACCTGGGTTCATTATTATGTGTCTTTATTACAGAGGCTGGGCGCCATTCGCTTCAGTCTGATCCTGGCCGTGGCCATTATTAGTGCCGATTTTGTCCTGCAGTTGTTTCTGTCGCATTATTTTAATGAACCATTGGATATTGTCGACCTGTCCCGTTCCTTTATTCTCGGCTTACTGATCACCCCCTGGGCGGTCTACTTTCTGACCGTAGTGGTGAGTGATTTAGAGCAGGCTCGCCAGCGTCTTGATCATAGCCTGAGCAAATTACAGGTTATTTCAAAAAATGATCAACAAAAAGCGGTGGCGCTGGAAAAGGAGGTTATTGAACGTCAGAAAAGCCAATTACAACTGCAGCAATCTGCTATTTTATTGCGTTCATTTATCGATACCTCATCGGATCTCTTTTTTCACCGTGATTTAGATGGGCATTTTGTCAGTTGTAATAAGGCAATGGAGCTGTTAACAGGTAAAACAGAAAAACAGTTGCTCGGTCTGACGCTTTCTGAGATTTTTCCGGGCCCTTATGCTGATGAAGACGCACAGCAGTACCTGAGCGTTCAGGATAGCCTGCAGGAGCAAATTCATGAGCATTGGCTGCATTACCCCAATGGCCGTAAAGCCTATTTTGAAGTGCGTGTGCTGCCTTTATATAACACCCGCAAAGAGTGCATAGGTACTATAGGTTTCGGCCGGGATATGACCGAGCGTAAAAAAAGCCAGGAGCTTTTAGAAAAAGCCAGTCGCGATAAAACAACTTTTATTTCTACGATCAGTCATGAATTGTGTACTCCCTTAAACGGTATTGTCGGTTTAAGCCGCATGCTGTTAGATGAGCAGCTTAGCAGTGAACAGATTAAACACCTGAAAACTATCCATATGAGTGCCGTCACCTTAGGCAATATTTTTAACGATATTGTGGATCTCGATAAACTCGATCGCCGGCGTCTTAATTTAGTCTCTGATCATATAGATATGTCTGACTTTATCAGTGATCTGAAAAGTCTGGCATTTATGCAGACGGAGCAGAAAGGACTGCGCTTACGTTTTCAGCAAACCAGCGGCTTACCTGATTATATTGATGCAGATGATACACGTTTACGTCAGGTGTTATGGAACCTGATCAGTAATGCCGTAAAATTTACCGAGCAGGGGTTTGTCGGTATTCGCTGTTTCTGTGAGTCAACCGATGATCTGCAAACTCGACTGTGTTTTGAAGTACAGGATACCGGTATAGGTATTCCTGTGCAGCAACTGGATAAAATTTTTGCCATGTATTATCAGGTCAAAAGTAATGCCCATGCGACAGGAACAGGCATAGGCTTGGCTGTTTCTTCACAGATAGTGGAAGCGATGGGGGGAGAGCTGACGGTAAGCAGTGAGCTTGGCCGAGGCAGCCTTTTTAAATTATCTATTCCGGTTGACCTGTCCGGAAATAACAGCAGAGAAAAAACGGTGTTGCCGGCCTCATTATCCCTGTCAATTTTATTGGTGGAAGATATCGAGCTTAATATTCTGGTGGCTACCTCTCTGCTGGAAAAACTCGGACATAAAGTGGACTGTGCTAAAAATGGCCAGCAGGCGCTTGAAAAAGTCGCCGCTAAGCAATATCAGTTAATACTGATGGATATTCAATTGCCCGATATGGATGGCTACCAGGTCACTAAAGAGCTGCGCCGCATACACACAGATAAGCTGCCGCCTATTGTAGCGCTGACTGCCGATCTGTTTACCGATAAACAGTACTTTATTGAACGGGGAATGGATGATGCACTGGGCAAGCCCCTTGCGGTTGAACCCTTGAACAGGGTACTGAAAAGGTTATTTATGCCGGCAGATAAACAGGAGCCTACCCATGATCTCTTACCCGGTAAAGCGGAGTACAGAGCTGAGCAGTTATTTGATGAGTCAATGCTCAATGAACTGCTAGACTTTATACCGGTTTCCGCTATGTTGGAAAATGTTGCTTTATTCGCCAGAATGATGCCGGATTATCTGCAGGTACTTGAGTCGAATCTGATTGCCAAGGATAAACAGGGCATTGTCAGCGAAGCGCACAAAATTAAAGGTGCGGCAGGCTCAGTAGGCTTAAAACGTATTCAGGAGTTAGCACAAAAAGTACAGTCACCGGAGCTGCCGGCATGGTGGGATAATGTCGATGACTGGGTGGAATTAATAAAATCACACTATGAAAGTGATATCCAGGCACTGGAAAAGTGGATTGTGGCACATGACAGTTAAAACTATCGAGCAGCTAAAGTAAGTGGCTCACTGTGAGCAAAGCCTCTTCCTTTTTAGGGAAAGGGTGAATCGCTCTTGCTGCGGAGCCGCAAAATATCTGTTTATCTTGATTTTATAGGCTGTACTGTTTGTATATCCGCTTAAAGCTTGTTGAGTTTTCCCTTGCTGCTTGCAGGAAGATATTAAGGGAATGCAGGCAAGGCAGCCATCTAGTTTCATATTAAAGTCCTCGTTTTACCTATGCGTCTGCTATACACTCTAAGTAAGAGTGTAATGAGTAACAGCTTACATACTTTTAATTCCCTGAGCTTATTCATTACTCTTTCTTATACTGCTCAGATCGGCTCTCTGCGGAAGCCGCTTTGATGTTCCTTTAATTTAAATTCGATTTGCATGCGTTCCCTATAGCGAACCCGCGTTTATTGGATATTCAGCTATGAGTGCCTGTATGTCGAAACAATTGCTAGAAAACGAACTTAATTCCGAGTCCCTGCTGATACGCGACACTGCCTTTTGGTTAAAAACCTGGCAGGACGAACAGCAATATGGTTTTCATGAACAACAGGTAAATCCGCTGCTTGCGAGGTTTTGGCCAACCATTAATACGCTATCCGGTGGGCGTGTTTTGGTGCCGCTTTGCGGTAAAACGCTGGATATGCTGTGGTTGGCAGAGCAGGGGTTTCAGGTGATAGGTGTCGAACTCAGTCCGATAGCGGTAAAGGCGTTTTATAAAGAAAACGGATTAAAGGCGAAAAAAAAGCGTATAGGTAATTTTGTCCGCTGGTCTTCAGGCAGTATAACCATCTGGTGCGGAGACTTCTTTGCACTGAGCAAACAAAAAATTGGTAAGATTGATGCGGTCTTTGACCGGGCGGCACTTTCCGCGATGCCGGAAGACAGCCAGGAAATTTATCTGCAACAGCTGTTAGCTCTGCTAAATCGCGATACCTGCCTGCTACTGTTAACCCTGGAAGATATTGAAGAGCACGCCCCAAAAGCGCGCCAAGCGATAGATCCAGCCCTTAAGTTATTATGCAGTGAGCGCTTTGCAGTGCGGCTGCTGCACAGCGAAATAGCGAGTGGATTCGAACAGCAAAGCGCTAGCTTATTAACCGTCCATGCCAGAGCCTATATGCTCCGCGCTGCCCAGAGTTAAATCCATATCAACGTTGTAGCCCTTGTAAACGCAAATCGTCTTTTTTATAGATTTCAATTTTAGCGCTGTAGCGTGCCTGATCCAGTTTGCTCTCTGTGTAAGCCAGGGCGCTGCCCATCTCCTGGCTTGCTTCTCTAAAGCGCCCCTGCAGGGCTAAATATTGTGCTCTAGTGGCGTGCTCTTTGGCTTTGTTATGCATCTTCTGGTACAGGTCAATGGCCAGTTGATGAGCCAGTATATGCTCGGGATGGCGGCGTATAAATAAGGCAACTATTGTTTCTGCTTCTTGATATTGCTTATTGGTCTGCAATGCATGCACTAAATTGATTGTGTAAACGGCATTGTCCGGTGCTTTTTTATAATGTTGATAGAGCAGGGCGATAACTTCAGGGGCCTTATTTAAAGCCAGTGAAGTATCGCTAAGCAGGTCGATAAAAAACAGATTATCAGGCTGTTTTTCCAGTAATTGTGCAGTGATCTGATGCGCTTGCAGATAGTTTTTCTTTGCAAAATAGGCCAAAGCCAGCCCATACAATGCCGCTTCTTTGATCTGGTAGCTACTGTTTTTCAGTTGGCTTTGATAAAGGTTAAGCACCGCATCCGCAGATATTTTATTATAGCGAACGGTGATGCGGGCGCGGCTTAATTGATAATCTAAACTGTTCTTTCTATGTTTGCCTGGCGATTGAGCGGCACGTAAGCGTGCTTCTGCTAAACGTACTTCGCTCAGTGGATGGGTCATTAACATCTGTGGCAGTGAAGCGGCGTATTTATATTTATCCGCAAGTTTGCTGAAAAATTCAGCCATCGCATAAGGGTCGTAACCGGCATCCTTCAGGGTTTGTATGCCGATCCTATCCGCCTCATATTCATTGCTGCGTGTATAGTTAATTTGTGACTGTATGTTAATGGCCATACTGCTGGTGAGCGCCGCCATGCCTGCGGCTGGCGAAACTAATGACAGTAATACTGAGCCGGTCAGTGCCGCTAATGTTGCCGGGTTGCTAAATGACTGCTGCTCCAGCATGCGCGCGAGATGGCGTTGGGTGATATGAGCGATTTCATGGGCAATAACGCTGGCCAGCTCACTCTCATTTTCAGCGTATAGAAATAGTCCGCTATGGATTTTTATACTGCCTCCTAAAAATGCCGCGGCGTTAATGTCCTCATTTTCGATAAGAAAGAAATTAAAGGGTAACTTCACAGAATCCGCATGGGCAACCAAGTTTTGACCTAACTCATTGATATAATGGTTAAGGACAGGATCATGAAGGATCGGCAGGCTCTGGTTGGCCATTAAACGAAATGCCCAGCCATAGTCTTTCTCTTCTTCAATGGTTAATGCGCCTGCAGCAACTGTACCTATATCCGGCAGGGTATTGCTGGAGTTGGCAATATTTGTAAAAAACAACAGTACAAAAGAGAGTGAAAAAAACAGAGATTTATTAGCCACAGTCAGCACTCATTACAGGATGAATAATAGAAAAAGGTAAAAACACAAACAAACTTCAGTTTATACTTAATTGCCTTGCAGATGCAAAAATCAATACGTTAGAAGGATATGCACTTTCAGACAATAAGTAAGGCAATAAGTTGCTGCGTTAGTTCCTTCTAAGCTCAGGTAAAGATAATGCGGGATTAGCCGGCAATAAAAAAGCCGAACATTAACATGATTCGGCTTGAAAATAACGCATACTCATTCAGGAGTTAGCGATTAGTTTTAATCGCTTTTCCAAGATGATCAAACAGATAACAGCGGCTTGGGCAGAAAGAGAAGCTTGCCTGACTGTGCCGTTTCGGTACATTATCTGATTTTACTTCAATCACTAACTCTTTTGATTGTCCTTGACTGGCATGAACATAACTTGTGCCGCCAAGAAGTTCAACTGCATTAATAGTAAGATTCAGCGCGACAGAGTGTTCGTTGCCAAGGGTGATATGCTCAGGCCTGATCCCAAGAGACAGTGGAACATCTTTAAGTTGACGATCCTCATCTAAAGTGAGTTGAACTCGTTCTCCATCGACGGTTTTTAAGGTGACCAAACGACCTTTCTGGTTTTCAAGAATCAGTGGAATGAAGTTCATTTTAGGTGAGCCGATAAAACCGGCAACAAACTGATTGACTGGATTGTGATACAGCTCCATCGGTGTGCCAACCTGCTCGACTTTACCGGCACGCAGAACAACAATTTTGTCAGCCATGGTCATGGCTTCTACCTGATCGTGTGTTACATAGATCATGGTGCTGTCGAGCTGCTCATGCAGATCTGCAATCTCTAGGCGCATCTTCACCCGTAATTCCGCATCCAGATTTGATAAAGGTTCATCAAATAAAAACACATCCGGGTTACGTACAATGGAGCGGCCGATTGCCACCCTTTGCCGTTGTCCGCCTGACAGTTGTGAAGGTTTTCTATCCATCAGGGCATCAAGTTGTAGAATTTTTGCCGCTTCATTAACTTTATACTCTATTTCATCTTTGGCAACACCGGAAACTTTAAGACCAATACTCATATTCTGACGCACTGTCATATGCGGATAGAGCGCATAAGATTGAAATACCATTGAGATACCGCGTTTTGATGGATCTAAATCATTAACTACTTTATTGCCGATTTTTATTTCGCCTGTGGTAATGCGTTCCAGCCCGGCAATCAAGCGTAGAAGAGTAGATTTACCACAGCCGGACGGGCCGACAAAGACCACGAATTCACCGTCATTAATATCCAAATCAATATCAAACATTGTTTGCACATCATCAAAAAATTTATTTACTTTTCGGAGTTGTAGTTCAGCCATTTTTTGTCACCTAATTATATTTTTTCATCGGAGAATGTTGCCAGCGCAACCTGTGACCAACCTTGGCCGGATAGGGATAAGTTCCCGTTAAGTTGTTTTGGAAAATAGAGCTGTGTCATACTGATCTGTCCATCAGCAAGCAGTAGCTCGACAGCGCCATTATCGACGATTAGTTCAAATGTTACTGATTCTGTGGTGCAAGGCTGTTTGAACTGGTAATAGTGCGGAAACTCTTGCTGCATGACTTTATTACTGCCTAAATACTCTCGGTAGCTGGAGACAACTAATTCCTCTTTTCCAGCCGAGATCGATATCTGAGCACGTAGTTCATTAAACAGGGTAATATCGACTTTATTTCCCTCTATAAGAGCTAATTCTCCAGAAAGCTTGTAGGCAGGACTGGTTATCTCGATAGAAGTTAAATCATCTTCACTAACCAAGCTTGCCGGATTGAATACGCCATTAATTTGCTCGGCAAATTTTTGGGCAACAACATATTGCCCCGCAGAATTTTTCTGCAAAGAGTATTCCTTGGGTAGACTCATGATACTGCGGTATGTTTTTGTCTCAGTATCACGTGCATAACGCCAGTTACTCATCCAGGAGATTGCAATACGCTTAGCTTCTGGTGCGTTAAACCAGCTCTGTGTAGCGTAGTAGTCACGACCGTTATCAAGGTAGAGGACTGTCTCCGGTGAATTATCATTGACAAAAGTTTCACCATCAAATTCACCGATAAAGTATTGCGTACCTGAACCGGGAGCAGCACAACCATCGCCGATACCGACAACCAATACCCATTTACTGGTGCCGTCTTCCGCAGTAAGCGGGAAAAGATCCGGACATTCCCAGGGCCCTTTACTGTGCAGCCCATCTTTTGCACCAAATTCACAGACCTGTTCCCAGGAGGTGAGATTGGTCGATTTATAGAAACCTATTGATTGTCCGTGTGTTACCAACAATATCCAGTGCTTTGATTGCTCAATCCAAATAACCTTAGGATCCCGATAACAGGGGAGATCCGGATTTGCAATAACGGGATTGTTTTCATACTTTGTCCAGCGGATGCCGCCATCAGTGCTGTATGCAAGACATTGTGATTGTAGATCATCAATACCTTCACCACGCCGCGCACTTGCGGTATAAAAAATAACCAGATTATTGTCGGATGGTTGGTTGAAAAGACCTGAACAGTTGTCTTTATCAATGAGCCCCGAACCTGAGAACATATCACCCATTGCATCGGGTGCAATAGCAATAGGGCAATGTGTCCAGTCAACCAAATTATCGCTGACGGCATGACCCCAGTGCATAGGCCCCCAAATATTATCCATCGGATAGTATTGGTAGAATAGATGCCATTGCTCATTGGCAAACATCAGCCCATTCGGATCATTTAACCATCCAAAAGGTGGTTTAAAATGAAGAGAGGGTGTGTATTTTTCTTTTTCAATTTTCATCTGTTTAACCTTTTACTGCCGAGCCGGTAAGACTTGCTACAAATTTTCTTTGTATAATTAAGAAGAAGATAATGACTGGAATTGCCATGCATACTGCAAATGCCATCACGTTACCCCATGATGTTTGATTACCGCTAAAGTAAGCCGACATGGCCACTGAGAGCGGACGTACTTCTGTTCCGCGGGTTACCATAATCGGCCATAAGTAGCTGTTCCAGATAGCCAGGAAATGCAGAATGGCAACTGTTACGCTGACCGGTACTGCTGAAGGCAGCCCGATATGCCAGAAGGTTTTAAACAGGTTAAAGCCATCTACTTTAGCCGCATCAATAAGATCTTTAGGTATTTTGCTAAAGAACTGATAGAACAAGAAGATAAAGAACGCATTGGCGATACCCGGCAATATTTGTACAAGGTAGGTATCGATTAACCCCGCACGGCTAACCATCAACAATTGTGGTAAAACCAAGCTTTCTACTGGAATCGCAAGTACTGCGATGATCGCGCCGAGAATCACTTTTTTATATCTGATCTCTCCCCATGCCAGGGCAAAGGCTGCCATCGAATTTACCGCCAATGAAAGCGTTAGAGAGACCGCCGTAATGAACGCAGTATTTAAAAAATAGCGGCCAAAGGGGTGATAAGGATCTGACCATACGTTTTGGAAATTATCTAACGAGAAGTGTAGTGGAATAAAGCTTTTCCATGACCCCATATTCGCCATAATATCAATATTATCAGGGTTTAAGCTGATGGTGATTGTCATCATTAAAGGAATAAGGACAATCAGGCTGAGAAAAATGGCCATAAAGTATTTAAAAATTTTCATATTAGCCTCTATTCATTTTTCATTAAGTGACGCTGCAGGATCCCTATGGTGGCAACAGCAATAAAGAAAATCACTGCAACAGAAGAGGCGTAGCCAATTTTCTGTGCCTGGAAACCATTAATAAACATGTACTGGATGATGGTCATGGTTGAGCCGTTGGGGCCTCCCTGTGTCAGCATATTGACTTGGGTAAATAAGCTTAGTGCACCGATGGTGGTAATGATCACCACGAAGATATTGGTATTTCTTAATCCCGGCAGGGTGATATAACGAAATTTATTCCAGCTGCTAAAACCGTCAATTGAGGCTGCTTCATATCGATCAGCAGGAATTTCCTGTAAGCCTGCTAAATAGATAAGCATCTGGAAGGGGAAAGTTGCCCAGGCCGACAGCATTACAATGGAAAACAGTGCTGTATCACCGTCACCCAGCCAGTCGATATAGTCATTAGATTGCGTTATCCACTGGTATAACCCATTAAACATGCCATCCGGTGTTTGCAGTAAAGCTGCCCAGATAGCCACGATCACTGTCATCGGTGTCAACATAGGTAAAATGGTGATACTTCTAAAAAATCCGACCGCTTTCAATTTGCTGTTCAGCAGAATCGCAGAGCCCAGTGACAAAGATAATTGAATTGGAATAACCCACAGCGCAAAATAAACGGTATTTTTTACTGCCTGCCAAAATTCAGGATCGGTTAATACGCGTTGATAATTTCTAAACCCAAGTAATTGAGTTGGAATAGGTCGAGGCATCAGTTTTTCATTGGTAAAAGAAAAATATGCCGATAAGAAAAACGGAATAAATACGAAAATGAGCAATAATATGATTGCTGGTAACAGCATTCCGATTTCCGGTAGAAACCGTTTATATTTTTGCATAGTCAATTCTTTTTTTTTCAGCATCGGCAATGCCGCTTGCCGATCTTCTATATATTGCATGTACAGACCTCTATTGTTAATTGACCGGCAATATGAATTGCCGGCCTTGATAAAGAGAGATAAAGAATTATTTATCGAATGGCGGGTAACCCATATTATCTTCAATATCGTTATCGATGCTGCGTGCCGCGCGGTCTAATGATTTTTGAACATCTGCGCCTTCTACGATACTTTTAACCGCTTTACCAAACTGGGTTGTAATAACCGGGTAGGCAGGATGCACAGGGCGAACAACTGCAATTTGTTTTGCTTGCTCTGCGAGTATGCTCAGAGCACCGCCTTTAGCATAGAGAGGAGTTAATTCCATAGCATCTTTACGTGCCGGGATATAACCTGTTATATTGCTCCATTGCACAACCTGCTCTTTAGAGAGTGCAAAATTCAGGAATTTTGCAATTTCAGGATCGTTGTTGGTTGTTGATGGAACAGCCCAACCCCAAGAGCCGTTGGGAGAATAAGGTTGCGCACCGAATTTAGGCGCAGGGATCAGCACTAAATCATCAGCAAGTGCTTCCGAATGCGGGCGCCACATCCAGTTACCTACCCATGAAAGAGCCGCGGACTTGTCACCATAAAAACGGTTGTCTCCGGCTTTAGCGGGTACCAGGTAGTCTTTCTTCGCCCAACCGGCAATGGTTTCCAGTGCCGCGACGGTTTCCTTGGCATTGATAGTCCCTTCTGCCCGCCAGGTTTTTTGGTTAATGATGTCGCCGCCAGCTGATTTTACAAATGGATAAAAGCCATAAGTATTCCATTCACCGGTATAGTTGAGTTTCATATCCAGCGGCCATTGCACACCTTCCACTTTAGAAAGTTTTTCCAGCACTTGCGTAAATTCTTCGTCGCTCCATGCCTCATCAATACTTGTTGGTATTTTTATGCCAGCCGCCGCTAAATATTTTTTATTCGCCCAAAGCGCGACAGAAGAATCCCCCGCACTCAGCATGTAGAGACGATTGTCGGGGCTATAAGTTCCCTGTGCCATCAAGCCCGGCAGAATCTGCTCTAACGTGGATTTGTCCAACATGTTATCGATCGGCTTGAGCATCCCAGACCAAACATAATTTGCCATATTAGGACCGTCAATCATGATCAGATCCGGCATATCTTTAGACATCCAGGCCGATTGAATCGCTTCGGTGTAACCTGGAATAGGTTTGATTTTTACGCGGACATCTTCTCCTGCGTATTTTGCATTAAACTGCTCTTCAAGCTGTATGAAGAAAGGCCGTTCGATTTCAGCATCAATGACCCATGCGGTGATCTCTTTGGCCATAATATTGGCACTCAGTGACGCGCCAATAAGTGCAGCTAAGATTGGTAGTTTTTTTAATTTCATCTTTGATTCCTCGTTCGTAATCAAGTAAGTTATTTTGATGAGGCGTATGGCGTTCTCCGTTATCATGGCCATAACTTATCACCCTGAATTAGGTGGTTTTGATTATAGAGAGGAGGGGGCAAGATTAAATACTCTGCCTACCTATAACCTCTTAATTACCTATACATAAGAGCATTTTCAATGATCCTTGTGATGTAACATACATTTGTTGTTACATTGTGTTTTCGATGTTAATAATACTTACTGAAATGAGGTAGGTGTGATGGAATTCTTCGTGTGGATAGCTAGCAACTTTTCATACACTCTTAATTAGAGCAAATAAGCAAGATAGAAATAGTTATATGGATGGAAAAGATTATTCTGGCAAATGTAAGTTCAAGCTGTTGTAAGGGCTGGATAAATTGTTGGTTATTTATGTGTGTAATCCTGCGTTGCTATTCACACATAAATTAAGTCTGTTAAATTTACAAAAGTTTACTCAGAGATAGGCATAGAAAAGGGCTTTCTATTTCAGCATCAATGATCCCTTCGGTGATCTCTTTTACCATTATATTGGCACTCAGTGACGCACCAATAAGTGCTGCCATGATGGGTAGTTATTTTTAGTTTCACTTTTTATTTCTCGGTTTTTGTAAGTACGCTATTTCGCAGAATGAGTCTAGGCAATAGCACCTTGGGTTGGTAAGTTTTTTGTTTTTCAGTTTCTTTTAAACATTCCAGCATTGTCTCAAAACCTAAGTGAGCGATTTCTCGCATCGGTTGAGAGATACTGCTCATATTTAATAATTTAGCGGTAAGTGAATTATCAAATCCAATGACGGTGATCTCTGTTGGCACCTTTATTTTTAGATAGGTTAATATTTCAGTCACTTGCTGGGCGGTGACATCGTTCATACAAAAAATTGCACTGACCTTAGGTTCGCCATTTGCTTTAATTAAACTTTTAAGGAACTCAGTTAAGTCTGTATTAGCAACGTAGTTAAACATATACTGAGATTGTAATGGCTCACGATGCTCGCTTAAATAATTTTCAAACCCTTTTAGTTTGTCTTCCTTTTTATCGACAAGACCGATATAAGCAATCTGGGTATGTCCGCTGGAAAGTAAGTGTTTGGCCACTAATCGTCCTCCTTCGCTATGATCCACTGCGACAGAGGGCAGAATGTTAACTGATTTGGTCAGTAATACCGTTGGAAAATTAAACTCTTTCAGCTGCTGTAAGTGTTTTTCATTAGTTGTTATTGGAACTAAAAACACACCATCAACTTGATGGCTCGCGCATTCACTAAAATAGATTTTTTCTTGTCGTAAATAGTGCCTGCTATTAAAAAAAAGGACACATCTTCCATGGTGATAAGCTTCTTCCTCAATGACATCTAATAATTCAGAAAAAAAAGGATTCGTGATATTGGGCACAATGATGGCAAAGGTGTTACTACGTTTTTTTAGCGGTACTTTTTTTTTATAATTAAGTTCATTAATTGCCGTCTTAACCTTAGTCACCGTTTCAGGTGCAACCTTATTCGGTTCATTTATTACTCTGGAAACAGTCGCTGTCGATACGCCAACAAGTGTGGCAATCTCTCTTATAGTAGCCATAACTTTTAACCTTTAAATTAACTGTGTGATTATAAAGAGTCAGGGATAAGATAAAATGAGTTGCTTATCTAGAACTCTTCAATTTTTTATAAATAGGATACTTTTCAATAAAACGTGCAATGTAACACACATATATCGTTACATTGCGGGGGAGACTAAATAGATAATGTAAATATTGTTATTGCTGCTCTTAGGTTTATTCGGAAAGCGGCGCTATACATCACAAGTAATAAAACCTGCATATATATTCTATATACCAAGGCGAATGCACGAAAAGTTGAATTTTACTTATAATCAATATGTTACACCATCAGGTCTATTTTCGGAGAGAGTGTAGCAGCTTGATCTTAATATGTTTTATGATTTTCATACATTTGCCCTGTTCTATATGCCTAAGCTACTTGCTGATTACTGTATCTTCAGGTAGCTTTGGACTATATATATCAGTTATCGTCAAGTTTAAGGTCTTGAGGTAAGTTTACTATAAACTAGCAAAGTGAGCTTTTTCGAGTGTTGTATAAAGAGATCCAAATAAAGCAGTCAATATGTAGATATTTTATTTGTATACTAGATTGGAGTGGCTTGTCTTCTTTGCCATGCCGCGAATGATAATAAAAGGAAAAGACAATTTATGTTTAAACAATTAACCGATTGGTATAAGTACCGCTTTAAAGATCCTAATTTAAGTGTGTTATTTCTCTTACTGATTGCTGCTTTTCTGGTTTTTTATTTTTTCGGTAATATTTTAGCCCCCTTATTTGTTGCCCTGGTGCTAGCCTATCTGCTTGATTGGCCTATCAATTATTTAATGCGTTTTCGAATAAACCGCAGCATTGCCACCTTTATTGTCATGACGCTCTTTTTATCCCTGGCTGTGTTTGCTTTTTTAGGCGTGCTGCCGACGGTGTTTAGGCAGGGGGCCGCGTTAGTTCGCGATCTTCCGGCCATGTTTAATCAGGTTCAGGATTATGTCTTAACCCTGCCGAGCAAGTATCCTGAAGCCATAGATCCGGTGACCATCACTCATATTGTCGATAATTTGCGCACTTACCTGCTCGACAGCGGAGGGTTTCTGTTATCGCAATCTTTTGCTTCGCTATTAAATATTGCAGCATTGATCGTCTACGCAATTTTAGTGCCGTTGCTGATGATCTTTATGCTTAAGGATAAAACCCGTCTTATCAACAGCTTTGTTAAGTTCCTTCCTGAGAACCGTAAACTGGCGAATCAAGTTTGGCTGGAGATGAACGGCCAGATTATGAATTATATTCGCGGCAAGATAATCGAAATCCTGATTGTCGGGGTACTTACTTATTTCACCTTCTTTTTTATGGAGTTACGTTACTCTGCGCTGCTTGCGGTATTGGTCGGTTTGTCGGTATTAATTCCTTATATCGGTGCCGCTGCGGTGACCGTGCCTGTTGCTGTGGTGGCGCTTTTTCAATGGGGAATTTCCGCTGATTTTGCTTACTTAATGGTGGCTTACCTTATAATACAAGCACTCGATGGTAACCTGATTGTGCCTATTTTGTTTTCTGAAGCGGTTAACCTGCACCCGGTGGTGATCATTATGTCTGTATTGATTTTTGGCGGGCTGTGGGGGTTCTGGGGGGTGTTTTTTGCTATCCCGCTGGCAACCTTGGTCAAAGCGGTCTTAAATGCCTGGCCAAGCCGTGAACAATTAAAGGATTTGGAAGAAAGTAATAAGTAGGCCCTGGTAAAAAGGGCGCGAGGCCCTTTTTATGGTTAGCTGCGTAGGTAATCTAAAACAACTTGGTGATGATCTTTGGTTTTGAACTTATCAAAAACTTTTTCAATATTGCCCTGCTCATCAATAAGAAAACTGATGCGATGAATGCCGTCATATA
>JBFGZH010000035.1:0-15532 GCA_041586895.1 Psychromonas sp.
CACGGTTAACCATCAAAGATGAAGTGCTCGTCAGCGATGTGGATCTTTTGTCTAAATAGTGGGGAAACGGTGATGGGTAAATGGTAATGAGTGAATGGTAACTAATCACCCATCACTCATTACCCAATCTAGTATATTAAGGCAGAATGGGTATAATACGTCTTCATTTTTTTAGAAGGCTTTTTAACTTATGCGTCCTAGTAAGCGAACTCCCGAACAAAACCGCGAAATCAAAATTACCCGTCATTACACCGACTATGCGGAAGGCTCTGTCTTGATTGAGGTGGGTAATACCAAGGTGCTGTGTAACGCCTCTGTTTGTGATTCTGTGCCGCGCTTTTTAAAAGGTAAGGGCAAGGGCTGGGTAACAGCTGAATACGCTATGCTGCCCCGTGCGACACATACACGTAATCAACGTGAAGCGGCGAAAGGCAAGCAGGGCGGACGGACATTGGAGATCCAGCGTCTGATTGCCCGCTCATTGCGTGCTGCCGTTGATTTAGACGCGCTAGGTGAAAATATGATCACGGTTGACTGTGATGTGATTCAGGCCGATGGCGGTACGCGCACCGCATCAATTACCGGTGCATGTGTGGCGTTAGTGGATGCGCTTAACTGGATGGTCAAAGAGGGCAAGTTGCCGTCAAGTCCGCTTAAGCAGATGATTGCAGCGGTTTCTGTCGGCGTTTATAAAGGAACGCCGGTATGTGATTTAGATTATGGCGAAGACTCCAATGCAGAAACTGATATGAACGTAGTGATGACGGAAACGGGCGGCATGATTGAAATTCAAGGTACCGCAGAAGAGGGCGCATTTAGCCACCAGGAGTTATTAGCGATGTTAAGCTTGGCTGAAGGCGGTATTAACAAGCTTATCGTTGAACAGAAAAAAGCGTTAAACATGGAGTGTTAGCATGAAAGATTACCAGAAAGAGTTTATTGAATTTGCCCTTGAGAAAGAAGTATTAAAGTTTGGCCAATTTACTTTAAAATCAGGCCGTATCAGTCCTTATTTCTTTAATGCGGGACTTTTTAACAGCGGTCGCGATTTAGCGCGTCTAGGTCGTTTCTATGCGGCTGCACTAATGGATTCAGGCATTGACTACGATCTGTTATTTGGTCCGGCTTATAAGGGCATTCCTATTGCAACCACCACGGCGGTGGCTTTGGCAGATAGTTATGATTTAGACCTGCCTTATTGCTTTAACCGTAAGGAAGCGAAAACACACGGTGAAGGCGGCTCCCTGGTCGGCGCTGAGCTGCAGGGTAAAGTCATGCTGGTGGATGATGTGATCACTGCCGGTACCGCGATCCGTGAGTCTATGGACATTATCCAGGCGCATAATGCACAGTTAGCGGGTGTTCTGATTGCCCTGGATCGTCAGGAGAAAGGTAAAGCAGAGCTTTCTGCCATTCAGGAAGTGGAGCGTGATTACGGTGCTAAGGTTATCTCTATTGTCCAGCTCAGCGATCTGATCACTTATCTGCAGGGTAAGCCGGAAATGCGCGAGCATTTGCAGTCCGTACAAGCCTATCGCGACCAGTACGGCATTTAAGAAGCGTAACGCCTGCTTTTCAAAGCCACTTCATTAAGTGGCTTTTTACTTACCTGTCAGCAGCTTATGCCAGCTGATACTTTCCTCTAGCGAATAGCTAACTTTTCCCGGTGCTAATCAATGCTTCAGCGCCGAGCTGCAGTCATTAGCCGCTTAGTGCCTGCCCGCTATTAGGCCGGGATTATATACATGATTATGCGCAGATTGAGTTGTAATTACGCAGCTATTGGCTATTGTTATTAGTAGTAACAAGTAATGTGCGTCGCTCTTAGCAATAGGAGGGTTTAAGAGCATCTTTGGGCTGCGTAACGCTGCGGCTTGTTAACTGCAATGGATAGTAAAAGGATGATCTATAGCAAAAGGTAAAGGATGACTTAGTATTGTTGGTGAAGGAGGTTTATTGTGGCAGCAAGCAAAGTTTTTACCTTTAATGCAAATACATATTCATTTATCTACCGTTTCCTGGATCTCTGCGTACTGTTTGCCAGTTTCCCTCTGGCTGCCTGGCTTTATGGCATTCCAATGGAACAGCAGTATATGACAGCACCGCTGGTTGTTTCGGTTGCCTTTTTATATATCTCTGAATCGTTCGGCTTATATCGCTCATGGCGGGTCGGGCATTTTTCAGACATGATATTGAGTGTCTTTGCCTGCATCAGCATCGCTTTTTTTCTTGCCGTGATGCTGGCTTTTTTATTAAAGCAATCGGAATATTTTTCCAGGGTTACCGTTGTTCTGTGGTTTTTATTGTGCTCTCTGTTTAGTTTTCTATGGCGCTTCCTAAAGTGGCAATATATCAAGGCCAGACATAAAGCCGGATATGATATCAAACGGGTTGCTATTATTGGTGCGACAAGTTCAGGTGGCAGCCTACTGAGCGAGATAGGAAAAAATGATGAATTAGGTTACCAGGTTATCGGCGTCTATGATGATCGCCATTCCAGCCGTATTTTTAGCGATTTGCATGCACAGGTCACAGGTAAAATAGAAGAAGTCGTTACCCTGGCACGTAACAGCCAGGTTGATACCTTATTTCTCGCATTGCCGTTAAAAGCAGAAAAACGTATTGCCGATATTCTGCTGCGTTTAGGGGATACCACTGTGGATGTGCATTATATTCCGGATTTTTTAATATCCTCTCTGCTACGCTCGCGCTTTGGCAATGTCGGTGATGTTGATGTGTTAAGTGTTTTCGAATCGCCTTATCTTGGTGCTAAAGAGTGGATTAAACGTAGTGAGGATATCTTAATCAGCACGCTGATATTATGTTTGATCTCTGTGCCGTTATTAATCATTGCCGTTGCAGTTAAGTTAACATCACCCGGACCGATATTGTTTAAGCAGCGTCGTTACGGGCTGCGCGGTGAGGAGATCATGGTCTGGAAGTTCAGAACCATGACAGTGATGGAAAACAGCGATACTGTAATTCAGGCGAGTAAGAATGATCCACGGGTAACCAAATTGGGCCATTTTCTACGGCGCACCTCACTCGATGAACTGCCGCAGTTTTTTAATGTCTTGGCAGGCACCATGTCGATTGTTGGCCCTCGGCCGCATGCGGTGGCGCACAATGAAGAGTATCGCGGTAAAGTGCGTTATTATATGCTCCGCCATAAAGTCAAACCGGGTGTGACAGGCTGGGCACAAGTGAACGGCTGGCGGGGAGAAACAGATACCCTGGATAAAATGGAAAACCGGGTTAAATTTGATCTGCAGTATATTCGTGACTGGTCGCTATGGCTGGATATAAAAATCATCCTGCTAACTATCTTTAAAGGTTTTACTAACCCGAACGCTTATTAAAAAGCGCCTTTCAGGTAGCTGACAAAAGCCACTATTATGCAGTGGTTTTTTTATCAGCTACCAGGCGAGTAGTGAAGATTAATACTGCGTTCCCACCTGCTGACGCACCTTATGCTCAATGCTTTCATCAAACTCTTGCGTTGCTTTATGCGAACTGGCAATAAATGAGTAGATAACAGGGAGAATAAGTAGCGTAAAGAGCGTACCTATTGATAAGCCGGCGACAATCACTATGCCTATACCAAAACGGCTTACAGCGCCTGCTCCTGTGGCAAACAATAACGGCAGCAGACCGGCAACCATAGCGGCTGTGGTCATCAAAATGGGGCGTAAGCGCACCGTTGCTGCCTTTTTAACGGCATCAATACGATTCAGGCCATGCTGCAGCTGTTCCTCTTTAGCGACTTCGGCAATCAAAATACCGTGTTTAGTAATTAAACCGACCAGGGTTATCAGGCCTACCTGAGTGTAGATATTCATGGTTGCCGCTCCCCATGCCAGGGCAACCAGGGCACCACTGATAGCAAGGGGAACCGTCATCAGGATAACCAGTGGATCGCGGATGCTTTCAAACTGACTGGCCAGCACCAGAAAGATAATCAGAATGGCCAGCAGGAAGGTCACATACAGCGCCCCGCCTTCGGAAACAAATTGCCGTGACTCCCCCAGATAATCATGACGGTAACCTTGCGGTAGTTTTGTCTCGGCAACATTTTCAAAGAAGTTAATGGCTTCGCCCATGGCAACGCCGGGTGCTAATACCGCGCCGACAGTGGCACTGTTAAGCTGGTTAAAGTGCGGTAAAGAGCGGGGTTCAGCAACGACATCTATTGTGATCAGATTACTAAGCGGCAGCATATCGCCATTTTTAGCCTTAACAAAGAAGTTACCCAGTTTATCCGGAGATAAACGATATTTACGTTCAACCTGGGCAATCACTTCATAGCTGCGGCCATCCAGATCGATACGGTTAAGATAGCCATCACTAAGCAGAGTGGCCAGTGTGATACCGATATCCTGCATGGTTACGCCATAGGCACCTGCTTTATCACGATCAATTTTAATATTCATGGTCGCGGAGTCAAAGGCCAGATCCAGCTCTGAATACACAAAGTTGGGGCTCGCCTGTGTTGCCGCCAGTACATCTGAAGCGATACTGACTAAGCTCTCAAAGGAGTTGCTGGTAGTGATCACAAACTGCACTGGTAAACCGCCAGATGAACCCGGTAGTTCCGGCATCTGGAAAGCAGCCGTTCCTATCGAGGCAATATTGTTAAAGGTCGGCATCAATGTCGCTGAAAGTTGTTTAGGATCTTTCTCGCGTTGGCTCCAAGGCTTCATAATGGCAATGCCGAATGCCTGGTTGGCGTTGGGGATACCTGAGATAGCTAGAGTACTATGCACCTCAGGTTGCTTAGCCAGTTCGTCGGCGACAACACGTACGCTGTTTTGAATATAATCGAGGTTAGCATTTGCCGGTGCTTTTGCCATCACCATTAACACACCTTTATCTTCATTCGGTGCCAGTTCTGCTGGAATAAACTTAAACAGAAAGGGCAATGAGATAAAGACCAGCACGGCAAACAGGATCACTGCCGGGCGGCGTGCCATCAATTTATCGAGCAGACGTGCATAACGCGTAGTGATTGCCGATAGAGCGTTTTCAATGGTGCGCTCAAAAAGGTTTGGCTGGTGATTGCTTTTGAGCATTTTGCTGCACATCATAGGTGACAGGGTCAAGGCAACAATGCCGGAAACAAATACTGAGCCGGCCAGGGTTAATGCAAATTCGGTAAATAGCGAGCCGGTGATGCCGCCCATCAGGGCAATCGGCGCATAAACCGCAGCTAGAGTGACCGTCATTGAGATAACCGGCAGGGCAATTTCACGTGTCCCGATAATGGCGGCGCGGAAAGGATCTTCTCCGGCTTTTAGATGGCGATCAATATTTTCCACGACCACTATGGCATCATCGACCACCAGGCCGATAGCCAGTACCATCGCCAGCAGGGTCATCAGGTTAAGGGTAAAACCAAACATCTGCATAACGGCCAGCACACCGATTAATGACAGAGGAATGGTAATAATCGGAATAATAACCGCACGCCATGATCCCAAAAACAGGATCATCACTATCAATACAATCAGGCCGGCTTCAACAATAGTTTTAATGACTTCAGAGATCGATTCTTCAATGGCCAGGGTGGAATCATAGAGCACGTTCATAGCGATTGAGCTGGGATTGTTCTTCTCCAATCCGGGTAGCATCTTACGCACTCCCTCTGTGATATCCAGCGGATTGGCAGTGGGAGCTGCATCAATAGCAACAACCACAGCATCATTACCGTTAGCCATTGTGCGACTAATATCATGGCTTTTTTCCAATGATACACGGGCAATATCCTGCAGACGGATCACTCGGCCATCTTCACGAGAGGCTATGATCAGGTTTTCTAATTCAGCAGTTGTGGTTACCTGTGTTTCACTATTACCGTTAAACAGAGTGTAATAACTGTTGGCCTGTCCGGTGGCTGACTGAATATTATTTGCCTGCAGGATCTGTATAACATCGGCTGTGGTCAGATTAAAACCGGCCATGCGCTCGGGATCGATCCAGATACGCAGCGCAAACTTAGTGCCGCCATAAAGATTAACTTTAGCCACACCATTGATGCTGAAAAACTGCGGTTTAACAACCCGCTCGAGGTAATCGGTGATCTGGCTGGCATTGAGCTTGTCACTGGAAAAAGCGATATATATTACCGAGGTGGTTGAGCCGGTACTCATGCTAATGCTCGGATCTTCGGCTTCGCTGGGCAGTTGTGAACGGACACTATTGACCTTGGCAAGAATATCGGCAACCGCACCATTAGGATCGGTATTCAGCTTCATGTATACGCTAATGCTGGAGTTACCCATATAACTTTGCGAGGTGATAAAGTCGATATTATCGGCCTGTGCAATAGCCTGCTCAATGGGTTGAGTGATAAAGCCCTGCATAAGATCGGCATTGGCACCAAAATAACTGGTGGACACGGTGACCACCGTATTGGTCATGCTCGGATATTCACGGACCTGCATATTGCTTAATGCCTGCAGGCCAAGCAGTACAATGAGAAGGCTGAATGAGATCGCCAATACCGGGCGACGTATAAATATATCTGTAAATTTCATAAGTCCGCCTACAATGCTGGAATTTCTGCTGGTTTATTTAAAATATCAGATTCAATGACTTTAACATGCGCACCATTACTTAAACGTACCTGGCCACTGGTGACGATGACATCGTTTTCCTTTAAGCCGTCCAACACATGTACTGCGCCATCTTTACTTTTACCCAGTGTGACTATGCGTTGCTCGGCCTGTAAAAAGCTTTGTCCGTCTTTATTCTGTTGTTCGCTGAGCAGGTAAACCGTTTCGCCGTAAAGGGTATAATTAATGGCGGTTTCAGGAATAATGACCTGTTTCTCCTGGGTCGGCAGAATAATATTGGCTTTGGCAAACATGCCGGAACGTAATTTCTGCGCGGTATTGGGAATCTCCGCTTGTACTTGAATTAAGCCGCTTTGGTAGTTCACGGCGGGTTCGATTGCTGAGATAGTACCGTGGAACTTTGTATTCGGCTCGGCATCAACAAAAATATTCATCGCCTGACCGATATAAATTTTATTGAGATCGTTTTGGGCAATATTAAAACGGATACGCATACGGCTGACATCCTCCAGGCGGACAATTTCAGCACCGGCTTTCAGGTACTCGCCCATATAAACATTACGTAATCCTGCGATCCCGTCAAAAGGAGCGCGAATTTCCCGGCGGCTAATGGTTGCCCGGTAACTTTCAATCTGCCCCTGCAGTGCTAATAATTCCGCTTCGGCATCATCAACCTGACCCTGTGAAACCGAGCCTTTTTTAAACAGCGAACTCATCCGTTTGTAGTTACCCTCAACAGCAGAGATACGCCCTTGAGCTGCTTTTAAATTGGCTTTTTCCACTTCCGCATCCAGGTAGATAAGCGGATCGCCTGCTTTTAGCTTTTGACCTGATTCAAAGTTGATCTTGACTACCTTACCGGCCACTTCATTGGCGATAGTTACCCCTTGAATCGGTTCGATAAAACCTATGGCACGCAGATGTGGGGTCCAATCTTCCAGTTTAATGGTGGTCGCGGTGACCGGAAACTCGGGAATAGGGCGGTTGGCAAGAAACTCTTTTATTTTTTGTGCCTTAAACATGTTAAAGCCAATTACGCTGCCAAATACCAGTATTGCTAATAATATTGCCGAAGCGAGCCATTTTTTCATCGTTTCACCTTACTTATCTACATTAAAATCTTTTTGAATGATCAACCAGGAAGCATCTCTGACCTGATTGATTTGCGTTGCGCTTATCTCTAAGCGTTTTCTTGTTACTTTTTTGGCTAAATTAATAGCACTGTCAAAACTAAGCGTCATCAGTGCGGGTATTGACCAGTCGTGAAAACACCCCTCATCGATGCCCTGCTGATAAAAGTTGAATAGGGGAGAAAAGGCACCGTCTTCACACAAGGCTGCTTGTTGTTCAGCCAGATCCGGTTGTGAGAAAAGCATCTCAATCACGGTGAGGCGTTGTGGATTTTTTAGTACTTCATCAAATACATTGCGCCATAACAGTTTATATTTCTCTTCAGAAGTTTGTTTATCTGACCAGCCTTGAAGAAAACTTTGCGCTGCTTCTTCTGTCAGCTGTAAGTATAACTCTTTGATTAATTGATCTTTATTTTCAAAATAACGATAGATAGTGCCGGCAGCAACACCGGCTGTATCGGCTAACAGTTTCATCGATAAACCGTAAAGCCCGCGCTCTGCCAGCAAGGCCTCAGTGGTTAGTAAAATTTTTTGTCGCTTGTCCATAAACACACCATTTGTGAATGAACGTTCATTATCTAGTTTTCATATTATTATGCAATGATTAAATTTAATAGTATTGGTATTAAAGTCCTGCTATAGCGTTTGTGCTATAGTGTTATGATTTCGTGGCACAGCAATGTGCGCGTGAGTTTAAGTTTCAATGATTTCCTTATACTGGCTAGGGTGATAGGCAAAGTACATGGATGATAATAAGGTTGTGAATTTGCGCAGCAGAGCACCATTAAAAGCACAGCAAAGGCTGGCGAAGAGACTGTGGTTAATGCCTAAAAATGTTCGCGACAGTCTCACTGAGCAGCAGCCAAGTCTGAAAGTCGCGCAAACAGCAATAAGTTGGAGGAAATATGCGCTTGCTATTGCTACTGCAGTTGCACTATGGAGTTATCGTTATTACTCTGTGCTGGTTGCCGGACGTGGGCAACGGGAGAGGACAGAGCAGGAGATACGCGTGAAGCAGCTAATGTATTTTTTGGTTTGCAGTCTATTTTTGCTGCCCTCGCTCTTGCTCGGTATTCTACTGCTCTACCTGGTTAAGTCCGCTATCGGAATCGATATTTTCCCCGGCTTTTCATTTGGCGTCTGGAGTTGGTTTAAAGAGTATATTTAGCGGCGGAAGTAAGCCTGGGCTGGCATCTGCAGGCGACTTGCGAGCTGTTTTGCAATTTAGCCATAGTGAAACAGCGATAGTGTAAACTTGCCGTGCAAAAGAAAGCGCTGCAAGTGTTAAAGCGCCAGATAAAAAAATACCCGCTCGAAAGCAGGTATTCTTAGCGTTTTAGCTGTCAGGGAAGATTACTCTTCACCAACAACTTCAACGTTAACAACAGCAGATACGTCTGAGTGTACTGAAACAGCAATCTCGTAAGTACCAGTGTTACGTAAAGCGCCTTCAGGAAGACGTACTTCACTTTTAACTACAGCGACACCGGCAGCAGTGATTGCATCAGCAATATCACGTGTACCGATTGAACCGAATAGTTTACCTTCATCACCAGCTTTAGAAGCGATCACAACTTTTTCTAGAGCTTCCAGTGCAGCACCGCGTTGTTGAGCAGCAGCAAGGTTCGCAGCTTGTTTCGCTTCTAATTCAGCACGGCGTGCTTCAAAAGCTTCTAAGTTTGCTTTGTTTGCTGGTACCGCTTTTTGTTGCGGGAAAAGGAAGTTACGTGCGTAACCTGCTTTAACTGTAACTTTATCGCCAAGTTTACCAAGGTTAGCAACTGTATCTTGTAGAATAATTTCCATAATCTAGAGCTCCTATTTACTTGTGTAAATCTGTGTAAGGTAAAAGTGACAAGTAACGAGCACGTTTGATAGCGCGCGCTAGTTGACGTTGGTATTTAGCACTTGTGCCAGTAATACGGCTAGGTACGATTTTACCACTTTCAGTGATGTAGTTTTTTAACGTTGCAACGTCTTTGTAATCAATTTCGCTAACACCTTCAGCAGTGAAGCGACAGAATTTACGACGGCGGAAGTAACGAGCCATGGTAGTTCCTCAAATTTGTTCTATGTACTGAGCATGCAATACGAGCCGACCAGGTTTATTTTTGCTCTGGTGATAAGTGATAAAGCCACTTACTCTAATCTGCATACCTTTCGATAATTTATTTTTCAACTGACTAGCTAATTGGCCACTGACTGCAACAGGCATATAACAAAAGGTGTTGCGTGGTAATTGAGCTTCTTCCTGCATTGAACGGTGTTCAATCTGAAAACAGCAGTGCATTACACCGCTGGGGCTTGTTTTAAATGTAGGTTTTTCTGTTACTACACCGGCAAGCCGCAAAAAGTTATCAGTCACTAAGTATCTTATGCTTCAGTTGACGCTTCTGCTGCAACTTCAGGACGTGGAGCACGAGGAGCACGTTCAGTACGCTCTTCTTTTGCTTTTGCCACTACAGAAGCTTCAGTAACAGGCGCTTTAGTGCGCATGATCATGTTACGGATCACTGCATCGTTGAAACGGAAAGCAGTTTCCAGATCATCGATAACTTTCTGTTCAGCTTCAATATTCATAAGAACATAGTGTGCTTTGTGTAGCTTGTTGATTGGGTAAGCCAGTTGACGACGGCCCCAGTCTTCTAGACGATGAACTGTACCGCCAGCTTCTGTGATAGATGCTGTGTAACGCTCGATCATACCATTAACTTGTTCACTCTGATCCGGGTGAACCATAAATACGATTTCATAATGACGCATATAAAAATCGCTCCTTACGGGTTAGTAGCTTCTTAAGTTGGCTCAGCCGTACCAAATAGAAGCAAGGAACAAAAAGGGTGGCTGATTTAAGGCGAGAAATTGTACAGTCTAGCAGGGGGGGGTGCAAGTAAAGTTTTACTGTTAAGCAAATATATTTAACGGCAGCTGTCAGGCCGGGCAAGTTTAGCTCTTAAGCTCAATTTTATGCTTGGGCTTTTGGGCATTGAAAATAACTGAAAATATTTTTGTTATAATTTGTCTTTTATATCTATTTGGCTTTTTTTAAAGCGCCGTTTTGTTCTTAATAAATTTAAGCAGATTAAGCGTTGCATCTGCCCGGCAATAAACTAATATCGTTGCTTTATTGTACGCAGGAGTGCTTTTTTGAAGCAGCATTATTTATATCTATTATTTCTGACCGTGGCCGCAGTTACTGGGGTTGCCGTCAACTTTGCTTTCTCTGTCAATAATGAAAACAGCCTTAACCGTTTCGCCGGGCTGCAACTGTTCGAGGCGAGCCACGCCTTATTATCGCAGTCTGAGGATACGACTCCTGAAGTTGATAGCGTACAGATAAAAGTGAGTGATGATGATAAAAAAATGCTAATTGTTGAAAGCCAAGAAAAGCAATTAAACAGTCAAAGTAAACTCAATGAAGAGCAGGGGAAGCTGATTGCCTCCCTGCGCCAGGAAAACGAACAACTACAGCAGCAGATAGCATTGCTTGAGAGCACAGTGGAAAGGCAGGCAGTTTATATCAAAGATCATGAAAGATCCTTGCACTCTGCTCAGGAAAAGATGCGTTTATTAGCTTCCAATTCAGAACAAACGAAAGAGACGATCAACAAGCTTCCGGATATGATGCGTTTAAAGGTTAAGCCTGAGAAGCCGAGTGTCAATCTATCTGCGCCAGTGCAGATAGAAGAAGAGAAAAAGCCTGAGAGTGCTCTCTCCCTAGCAAAAGTAAGCGGGGCCGTTGAATTTGGTTTTAAATATGAGCAGAACAATGCCACCACCAAGCATCTCGAGGGGAGCTTGTCGCTTGATTATGAAGAGCCTGATAAATATATGCTGGAAAACGAACTGGATTTTGAGTTTGAGAATGAAGATGATGAAAATAATACGGAAAAGTATCGCTGGCAATTACAGGGTGACTATAATCTAGATCCCAATGATCTGCTGTTTCTGCGCAGTGATATCAGCCGCAGCAAATATGCAAGCTACAGTAAAGAGGATGTCTATACCCTTGGCTACGGGCGGGTTGTCTTTAATGATAACAAGCATAAATTAAACATTGAGGTCGGACCGGGGTATCGTTTTGTCTCGCCAAACCTCGACGAAGATGAAGATGCTATCTCAATCGATGAGCTTATTCTGCGTACCCGTTTTAATTATCAGCGTATTATTTCGGAAAACTTACAATTTAAAATGGATACTGCGTTTGAAATCGGCGCAGAGAACAGTATTTATGAAACGACATTAAAAGCACAGCATCGTATTTATCAGTCGCTGTTTTTAGTGTTTGATTTCGATTACCAATACACTAAATTAGTACCTGTGGATACGGCCAAGGACGAAATAACAAGCGGTATGAAGTTACTCTATGCTTTTTAGCTCGGTTTTTATAAAAAAGGAGCGCCAGACTCCTTTTTTGTTTTCAGCTTAGCGGCGCTGACGTACAGCTTCAAAGAGGCAGATACCGGTTGCCACGGAAACATTTAAGCTGGAAACAGCCCCTGCCATCGGCAGTTTGATCAGCTGATCACAATGCTCGCGTGTTAAACGGCGTAATCCTTTACCTTCCGCCCCCATGGCCAGCGCGATGCCACCTTGTAATTTACAATCATAGAGGCTCTGCTGTGCTTCACCTGCAGTGCCGTAAATCCAGATCCCTTTCTCCTGCAGGCTGCGCATGGTGCGTGCCAGGTTGGTAACATGAATAAGCGGCACCGACTCTGCCGCACCACAGGCGACTTTACGTACCACCGGGGTCAGGCTGGCAGAGTTATCCTTGGGAATAATTACCGCATGTACGCCTGCCGCATCGGCACTGCGTAAACAGGCACCTAAGTTATGCGGATCAGTCACCCCGTCTAAAATCAGTAGAAAAGGTGCTACATTCAGTTCATTCAGGCAGGTATCCAAATCATGGTCAGTCAGGATTTTAGCGGCTTTCACGCGGGCGATAACGCCTTGATGCTGCTCGCCTGCAGACTTGTCATCTAATGCCTTACGCTGCATAAATTGCACAGAAACGCCCCATTCGCGCGCTTTGCTGATGATTGAGCTTAAACGCTCATCATCTCGGCCTTTTAAGGCATAAATTTCAATCACACGTTCCGGCTGCTTTTCCAACAGGGCATCAACGGCGTGCATGCCGTAAATTAGTTCACTTTTGCTCATGGTCTTTCTCTAGTTAATATAGTTACGAGTAATGGGTAAAGAGTGATGAGTTATGAGATCTCATCACCCATTACTCTTAGCTTTTTGTGCTTTTGCTCTAGCGCGCTCGGCACGTCCCGGACGTTTCTTTTTCGAGGTCTTTCTCTTTTTCGAGCTGACTGTGTTTTTCTCGCCCTGTTTGACCTTGGTTTTGTTGTTGCTCTTTTTAAATTGCTTCTGTTGCTCTTCAGACTCTTTATCTATTTCTCTGATTAAAGGTTGATCACTGCTTTTATTGCCTGCTCTTCTATCTTTTCTGTTTTTTGCGCGCCGCTCTATCGGGCGATCATTTTCTTTGCCGGCGGTTTTACGGGCACGTTTACGTTGTCCGGCGGCTTCCTGATCGGCCAGTTCAAAGTCGATTTTTTTATCGTCTAAGTTGACCGATAACACTTTTACCTGCAGCACATCGCCAATACGGTAGGTGCGGCCGGTACGTTCGCCTTTCAGAGTTTGTTTGCCGGCATCAAAGATATAATAATCGGAAAGCAGGCTGGTGACATGCACTAGACCATCGATATGGATATCATTGAGGCGGACAAAAAAGCCAAAGTTAGTGACAGCGGCAATGGTGCCGATCATGGTATCACCGACATGATCCTGCATATACTCACATTTCAGGGCATCGCCAACATCGCGAGTAGCATCATCGGCACGACGTTCTGTCATCGAGCAGTGTTCGCCGAGAAAGCCCATTTCGCTATGTTGGTAATGATAGCCGCCGGTACTTGTCCATTTGGATTTCTGCTGACCTTTTTGCTGTTGAGCAATCTGGTATTTAATCGCACGATGCAGGATCAGATCCGGGTAACGGCGAATTGGCGAAGTAAAATGAGAATATTCCGCTAATGCCAGGCCAAAGTGGCCGATATTTTCATCCTGATAGACCGCCTGTTTCATAGAGCGCAGCAGCATAGTCTGCAGCAGCTCCTGATCTTCACGTCCGGCAAAGGATTCGGCCAGGTTTGCATAGTCAAGCGGTGCCGGCTTATCACCGCCTTCCAGACTTAAGCCGAGCTCGGCTAAAAAGGAGCGGAAATTGGCCAGTTTTTCTTCACTGGGCGATTCGTGTACGCGGTATAGAGCGGCTGCCTGAGCTTGTTCAATAAATAGTGCCGAGGCAACATTTGCCTGGATCATGCATTCTTCGATAATTTTATGGGCATCGTTACGTATTAAAGGCTCAATGGATTCAATTTTGCGCTGTTCATTAAACAGAAAACGTACTTCCAGGGTTTCAAACTCCATACCACCACGGATATGGCGTGCTTTTTTAAGTGCCTTATAGAGGTTTTCCAGCTCTTCAAGGTGCGGCACTAAGGGAGTATATTGTTCGCGCAGCGCCTGATCGCCCTCTAAAATAGCGGCAACCTTGGTATAGGTAAAACGCGCATGGGAGTTCATCACCGCTTCATAGAATTTATAATCCTGCAGATGGCCATCTTTAGAGATGAGCATTTCGCTGACCATACATAAACGGTCAACCTGCGGGTTTAACGAACATAAGCCGTTAGACAGTACTTCCGGAAGCATAGGAATAACCTGATCCGGGAAGTACACTGAGTTACCGCGGTTAATGGCTTCTTTATCGAGTATGCTGTCATGGCGAACATAATAACTGACATCGGCAATGGCCACCCATAAACGCCAGCCGCCATCGGCTTCACGTTGACAATAAACCGCATCGTCAAAGTCCCGCGCATCTTCACCGTCAATAGTCACCAGTGGCAGGTTACGCAGATCGACGCGGCCTTTAATGGCCTCCTCAGGGACAAATTCAGTAAAGGCTTTTAATTCTTCTTCTAAGCCCGCGGGCCATTCATGAGGAATCGCATGGGTACGCAGGGCAATTTCAACCTCCATACCCGGCTCCATCTCCTGGCCTAACACCTCAGTTATTTTTCCCTGTGCGGTAAAACGCGCTTTCGGACGCTGGGTAATTTCCACCACCACAATCTGGCCGTGACGTGCGCCATTACTGTTGTCTTTACTGATTAAGATTTCCTGGTTGATACGCGAATCGTCGGGCACAACGAGGGCAACACCATCTTCAACAAAATAACGGCCGACAATCGGCTCCGGGCGTGCTTCCAAGAGACGGACAAAGCGTGCTTCGGTGCGGCCGCGCGCATCAACCTTAACCGGCTGGGCAAGAATTCTATCGCCGTGAAACAGGAAACGCATCTGGTGTGCCGGCAGGAAAAGATCCGCGCCTTGCTCTTCGGTCTGCAGAAAGCCAAAGCCGTCTTTATGGCCGATCACTTTACCCTTAACTAAATTTAATTTTTCCGGCAGGGCATAGGTCGCATTACGGCACCAGACCAATTGACCGTCACGCTCCATCGCTTTTAAGCGCCGGCGTAAACCTTCCGCCTCTTCTTCACTGCTTAAAGAGAATGCTTTAAACAAGGCATCGCGGCTAATCGGCTTAGCCTGTTTTTCCAGATACTGTAAAATAAATTCCCGGCTGGGTACCGGATGTTCGTATGTTTGTGATTCGCGATCTAAGAAAGGATCTAAGGTCATAGCAGCAGGCTCTTTATAGTATAATTAGTTAAAGTATATCTGAAAAAAGAGATTAATAATAAATTCAAAGAATTAATTGTGAATAAAGCTCATTGC
>JBFGZH010000036.1:0-15521 GCA_041586895.1 Psychromonas sp.
ATGGCAATACCTATCATATTTCTGGCACCGGTGATCAGGCCGTCAATCAGCTCATCAAAGCCGCGTTTAAACATACCCGAAGTTTCATTGTCACGGAAAAAAGCAAACAGGTAGCGCTGGGTCAGCAGGATAAAGATCATCAGGGCGGTTGCATAAAATGCTGACAGTCCCGGTGATTTTCGTTCGATCATTAAGCACCAGATCAAGACGACCACCGGCAGCAGGAAATGCAGGCCTGATTTTACCGTCGGGCCGGTTTCCGGCAGAGTCTGAACCGGAGAATCGGGATCGTCTAAAAGCAGATCCGGATAAGCGGAGCTGATTTTAGCCAGCACGACATAAGCTGCCAGCACCAAAGCCGTGATCACCCAAAACATCATCTCTGCACTGACCTGTGCTTTTAAGGTGGCGATCAGGAAGAACAGAGCAAAAGCCCCGATAATGGTATTACCCAGGACCATAGCGCCGGTCGACAGTGTTTTAGCGAGTCGCTGCTCACTGACTTTGGCTTTAACGGCTTTTAATACGCCATATTGCACGGCAATAACGGCTAATACCCCGGCAAGTCGGCTAGCAGGGGTGGCCAGCATATGATACAGCTCGGATAGGTAGAAAATACCGCCGGCAAAAGCAAGAATTGGCAGCAGTGTCATCGCCCATGAGATTAAAACATCCTTCGCCGTCTTGCCGTTATCCTCACGCGTCAGCCCCTGCATATTGAGTTTCATCGCTTCCAGGTGAACGATATACACCAGCGCAATATAAGAGATAATAGCAGGCAGAAAGGCGTGTTTTACCACATCAAAATAAGGAATATTGACATATTCCACCATCAGGAAGGCAGCCGCGCCCATAACAGGCGGCATAATCTGACCATTTACCGATGAAGCAACCTCAACGGCCCCTGCTTTTTCAGCGGAAAAACCAACTCGTTTCATCATCGGAATAGTGAATGTCCCGGTGGTCACCACATTGGCAATCGACGAGCCGGATATTAATCCGGTCATACCCGAGGCGACAACGGCCGCCTTTGCCGGACCGCCTTTTAAATGCCCCATCAGGGAGAAGGCGACCTTGATAAAGTAGTTACCGGCACCGGCGCGATCCAGCAGTGCACCAAAGAGTACAAACAGAAAGACCAGATCGGTTGAGACACCCAGTGCGATACCGAATACACCTTCAGAGAACAACCATTGGTGATCCATAACACCGCCAAAGGTCGAGCCCTTCCAGGCAATCAGCTCAGGGGCATAGGGACCTAAAAAGGTGTAACCAAGGAAAACCATGGCAACCACCATCAGTGGTGGACCTAAAGCACGTCTGGTTGCTTCTAAGAGCATCAGCATACCGGCAATGGAAACGCCGATATCAAAGGTATTTGGTGCACTGGGGCGATCGCTTAGGCGCATGCCGAAGAGGCTGTCAACCAATGCTGAGTCAGCAATCAGCGGATAAAGCGCACAAAGAGAGCCGACAATCGCCAGCCCCCAATCGGCCATAGGAATGCTCTGCCGAGGTGAATTTTTAAATGCCGGATAAGCCAGGAAGGCTAAGAAAATCGCAAAGCCTAAATGAATAGAGCGCGCTTCACCGCTGGCAAACACCCCCCAGCCCAGGGTAAAGGGTAAGGGAGAGGCGATCCAGATTTGAAAAAGTGACCAGGCAAGTGCCACGCCAGCCATTAGTTTTACGATTGCCTGACTATCCGGATTTCGACCACCGGTATCGGTGGAGGCAACCAGATCCTGCAGCTCCTCGTCACTCATCTGTATATTGTTGCTCTTGTCTGAGTTCATACTCAAAAACTTCCTATTTATATGCACGCTATCTTGGACATCGCGCGTACTTGATCATTTTTTATTATCTATAATTATCAATGCCTAAGGGCAACAGAGCCTAATAAAACGGAATAGGGCGGAAGTGTTGTTCACTTCCGCCCTATCTCTTAATAACTGCGTATCTCAAGCAGTTATTAACGGCTTACATCCAGCCTTTTTCTTTATAATAGCGAACCGCGCCATCATGCAGAGGTGCCGACAGGTTGTTGATAATCATATCGCTCTCTTGCAGGTGAGCAAAGGCAGGGTGCATTTTTTTGAAACGTTTGAAGTTTTCAAATACCGCCTTAACCATCTGGTAAACAGTTTCATCATCTACTTTTGTTGAGCTGACAAAGGTCGCGGCGACCCCAAATGTTGCCGTATCCGTATCCGTGCCTTTATACATGCCCGCCGGAATAGTGGTCATGGCATAATAAGGGTTATCGGCAGCAAGTTTCTGCGCTTCGGCATTATCCACAGGGACTAAGATGGCATCACAGGAGGTGGTTGCTTCTTTGATAGAGCCGTTGGGATGGCCGGCAGTAAAGATAATCGCGTCGACTTTCGCATCACATAAAGCAGCTGCCTGCTCTGATGATTTAAGCTCCGAGGCAATAGCAAAATCATCCATTGTCCAGCCCATTTTGCCCATGATAATTTCCATGGTGCCGCGCGAGCCTGAGCCCGGGTTACCGACATTGACCTTTTTGCCTTTCAGATCGGCAAATGTTTTGATACCCGAGTCGCTACGGGCAACCACGGTGAAGGGTTCCGGATGGACAGAAAATACCGCACGTAACTCTTTAAATGCACCATCAGGGAATTGATCAGGAGCAGTGCCGTTATAAGCATGATATTGCCAGTCGGACTGGGCAACGCCCATATCCAGATCACCAGAGCGCAGACCATTAATATTAGTTACCGAGCCACCTGTTTTATGCGTACAGTTAATATCATGTTTTGCCGTGCCCTTATTAACCAGGCGACAAATTGCACCACCGACCTGATAATAAACACCTGTTTGCCCGCCAGTACCAATGACTACGTGCTTCGTTTCAGCTATTGCCGATGTTGTCATCAGTGTGGCCGCTGCGATTGCAGTGAGCGCCAGTTTTTTAATAAACATAGATAAACTCCTTGGTTTAATTTAATTTTGAATTTTTTGCTGCTTCTGCTGCTAGCTTGGCTTTTATTTTTATGTGCGCAGCAAAATGATTGCTCAAAGCACCTTAGCTGTGGTGCTAAGGTCATTCTCTATTATTGTTTTTGAAGTCTATACAACAATACGCACCTTTTTTATTGGCAGTAAAGCTTCACTTCAGGGCCAGCTGTTAAATTATAGCTATAGTATTCTAGAAGCATAAAAGGCTTGCTCTTTTATGGAGCTGAGCCGTTTCAGTAAAGGCCAATAAAGTGCATCGCTTTTTACTGAATATAATAAAAATATGAGTAAGGGGCTGATTATACATGATTCATTGCAGAAAATTATATGCATTTTCTGCACATAAATAGAAATGGATCATTAAAACAGCCGTTTTTCCTCTATTTTTTAGTTTCCAGAAAACCCTAAGGCCATATTCTTCGCTGTCGTTTTTTGTGCTGGTTGCACTGCAAAGAGGCGAGTAGATTCACCACAATTGTGCCCCTACTCGCCTCGTTAATCTCTATAACCCGTCTTTAACTGACCATTTTTTCCGGTGCCAGCATATCATCAAGCTGCTCTTTGCTAAGCAGCTTTTGTTCTAGAACCAGATCATAGACGCTGGCGTTCTCCTCCAATGCTGTCTTAGCCAGAGAGGTACAGACTTCATAACCTAAGTGCGGGTTAAGGGCGGTGACAATACCGATGGAGTTTTTAACATTGGCCTCGCAGACCTCTTTATTGGCGGTGATCCCGGCAATGCAGCGGCTGCCGAGGGTATCCATACCGTTTTTCAGGATCTCAATAGATTCAAACAGGCTTTCGACCATCACCGGCTCCATCACATTGAGCTCCAGCTGTCCGGCTTCAGCGGCCATGGTCGTGGTCAGATCATTACCGATCACCTTATAAGCAATCTGGTTGACCACTTCAGGAATAACCGGGTTGACTTTACCCGGCATAATCGAGGAGCCCGGTTGCATCGGCGGCAGGTTGATCTCGTTCAGTCCGGCGCGCGGTCCGGATGAGAGCAGGCGCAGGTCATTACATATCTTGGAAAGTTTAACGGCCAGTTGTTTAAGAGCTGAAGAGTACATGACCAGCGAGCCGGTATCATGGGTTGCTTCAATTAAATCATCGGCCAGGACGATATTGCGTCCGGTGACTCTGCTTAGATGCTGCACAACACGCTCCCGGTAACGGGGCTCGGCATTGAGGCCGGTACCAATGGCTGTGCCGCCCATATTAACGGTTAAAAACGGTTGGCTGCAGGTCGTCAGGCGTTCAACTTCGTTGCGCAGGCTGCTGGCATAGGCATGAAAGCTTTGCCCCAGGGTCATCGGCACCGCATCCTGCAGCTGTGTTCTGCCCATTTTTAGAATATCGGCAAACTCTAAGGTTTTATCATCTATCAGGGCGATAAGTTTATGCACCTCCTTTAACAGGGTATCGTTGGCATCCATTAAGGCAATTTTGATGGCCGTCGGGTAGGCATCATTGGTGGACTGCGAGCGATTGACATGATTATTCGGGTGACAATACTGATATTCACCATGCGCATGGCCCATTATCTCCAACGCCCGGTTGGCGATCACTTCATTGGCATTCATATTTGTCGATGTTCCGGCCCCCCCCTGCAGCATATCGACAATAAAGTGGTTATGCAGCATGCCTAACTCTATTTCATCACAGGCCTGACAAATTGCAGCGCTAATAGCATCACTAATATTGCCCAGGTCGTTGTTGGCCATGGCGGCCGCTTTTTTAACTTTAGCCAGCCCGCGAATAAAGTCCGGATAAAAATTCAATGTGATACCGCTGATATTAAAGTTTTCCAGCGCACGCAGCGTCTGAATTCCATAGTAAGCCGTTTTCGGCACCGCTTTTTCACCGAGCAGGTCATGTTCAATTCGTTGTCCGCCGGTGCGGTAGAGGGCGGCGATACTTTCATAACGGCTGCTAGCGTGCTGCATACGGCGAATAATGATTTGCGAGATGGTCGCTGAAATCTTCATTGCCAGGTTGCCGTGTTTGCTGAGCAGCGCGAGCAGCGTTTCCCTTTCGAAACGATACAGGGTCACATCAGATAAGATTCGTGCACAGAGTCCCTGCTTGTGGACGGGGGCAATTAAAATCGTCTCGCCGATAAACTCATAGCTGGAAAACACGGTCAGGCTCTGCTCTGTGCCATCCTTATCATCAAATAGCTGAATACTACCGGATGCGATGACATAGAGCGCATCGGTAAGATCATGGCTACGAAAGAGAATATCCCCGGTCAATAGCTGCTGGCGTTGAGCATGCTCTGCAAACAGGGCGAGATCCTGTGCGGAAATATCTCGAAACAGCTCAACTTTACTTAGGCATTCAGTGACGGATTTCATATTGTATAGCTTCCTTTTAAGTCGTTAGGTGGTGGTCACATTTATTGGGGCCATTTATAGCAAGGGGTACTTATTCCGCAGCCAGCTCAACCTGGATAACTGCTGCCTTTTTAAGCTAAAAAATCAACGGAAAAGTAGGGCGATTGTTATAGGAAAGGGAATGCAAACAGCATACCAATCTGTTTGAAAAGCTAAGGGTGAATGATCATGCTGGCTATTGGCTTTTTGGTCAGAGTATTGTGCTCAATATTGCAGCTTTTAAAGTGCCAATATAGTGCAGCTGCTCACCTTAATGGGGCAGGGGAATTTTTTATCGGAAATCAAAAAAGGGCTTCTTTTTACCAAGAAGCCCTTTAGGCATGATTGTTAAACGCTGTGCCGGCTAATTACAAGGCGGCTATCGTTGCAATCTGCTCCTGTAACTTGTCACAGGCTGTCTGCAGCTCCGCCTGCTTAGCACGCTCTTTGGCGATAACCGCTTCCGGGGCTTTACCGACAAATTTTTCATTGCTCAGTTTACCGGTCACTTTTGCTAAATCTTTAGTGGCTTTCTCAAGCTGTTTATTGAGACGCGTTAATTCCGCCTCAATATCAATAAGGCCGGCCATGGGAATTAATAACTCCAGCTCACCAATCAATGCGGTTGCAGAAACTGGGGTTTCTTCACCTTCCTGAACAAGAGTGACGCTTTCCAGTTTAGCCAGCGCTGCTAAGAAGGCTTCGTTTTCACTAAAGCGGCGCTGATCCGTTGCCCCGGCATTTTTAACCAGCAGATTAAGCGGTTTGCTCGGGCTGATATCCATTTCACCACGGATATTACGCACGGCAACAATTACCTGTTTTAGCCACTCCAGATCCTGTACTGCGGTTTGATCCACCATACTTTCATTATATTCAGGGAAAGCTTCCAGCATAATGGTCTCACCGCCCTGACCGGTAATGCCTTTAACGCGCTGCCAGATCTCTTCGGTCATAAATGGAATAATCGGATGAGCAAGGCGCAGCAGGGTTTCCAGTACGGTGATCAGGGTATGACGGGTACCGCGCTGCTCTGCTTCACTGCCTTTGAACAGTACCGGCTTGGTTAACTCCAGGTACCAGCCACAGAATTGACTCCAGGTGAATTCGTAGAGAATATTAGCGGCAATATCAAAGCGGAACGTATCCAGTGCATGACGGAACTCTTTAATGGTTGTCTGCAGCTGTCCTTGAATCCAACGGTCGGCCAGGCTTAACTGCATCTCTTTATTCTCGCCAAAACCACAGTCATGATCGGAGGCGCTCATCAGCACATAACGGCTGGCATTCCATAATTTATTACAGAAATTACGGTAACCTTCCAGACGGTTCATATCCCAGTTGATATCACGACCCGTTGAGGCCATGGCCGCCAGCGTAAAGCGCAGTGCATCGGTACCGTGTGCTTCGATACCGTTAGCGAAGGTTTTGCGTGTATCTTTTTCGATTTTCGCCGCCAGTTGCGGCTGCATCATATTGCCGCAACGTTTTTTGACCAGGCTCTCGAGATCGATACCGTCAATCATATCGAGCGGATCCAGTACGTTACCTTTAGATTTTGACATCTTATCGCCATGCTCATCGCGAATCAGGCCGGTGACATAAACGGTTTTAAAGGGCACCTGTGGTTTGCCGTTTTCATCCTTCATAAAGTGCATGGTCAGCATGATCATGCGTGCCACCCAGAAGAAGATAATATCAAAACCTGTGACCAGTACATCGGTCGAGTGGAAGGTTTTAAGATCCAGGGTTTTTTCCGGCCAGCCCAGGGTTGAGAATGTCCAGAGACCGGAGGAGAACCAGGTATCCAGTACATCATCATCCTGACGCAGTGTGACTTCTTCGCCCAGATTATGTTGTGCACGGACTTCGGCCTCATCACGGCCGACATAGACTTTGCCTGACTCATCATACCAGGCCGGAATACGGTGTCCCCACCACAGCTGACGGGAGATACACCAGTCCTGAATATCATTCATCCATGAGTTGTACATGTTTTCATACTGCTTGGGCACAAACTCGATATCGCCGTTGGCAACCGCTTCTGAGGCTGTTTTAGCCAGAGGGGCAACACGTACATACCATTGGTCGGTAAGCATAGGCTCGATAACCACGCCGCCGCGATCGCCGTAAGGTACGGTCAGATCGTGGGGCTTGATCTCATCTAATAAACCCAGCTCCTGCAGTGAGCTGACCACTAATTCACGTGCCGTTTCGCGTGTTAAGCCTCGGAATTGCGCTGGAATCTCAGTGCCGTAAACATCGCTCGGTTCACCATTGCTGTTAAACACCTCGGCGCTGTCACGAATCGTCGCTTCAAAGGTTAGAACATTGATCATCGGCAGTTTATTACGTTTACCGACTTCATAATCGTTAAAGTCATGGGCAGGGGTGATCTTTACACAACCTGTGCCTTTCTCCATATCGGCATGTTCATCACCGATAATCGGAATACGACGGTTAACAAAGGGTAAAATAATTTCTTTACCGATCAGATCCTTATAGCGCGGATCTTCAGGGTTAACGGCAACGGCTGTATCGCCGAGCATGGTTTCCGGACGTGTCGTGGCAACAACCAGATAGTCTTTACCTTCTGCTGTTTGCGCGCCGTCTGCAAGCGGGTAACGGAAATGCCACATGGAGCCTTTCACATCTTTGTTTTCAACTTCCAGATCGGAAATCGCCGTATGCAGTTTCGGATCCCAGTTAACCAGGCGTTTACCACGGTAGATAAGATCGTCATTATAGAGATTAACAAAGACTTCTTTAACCGCATGAGAAAGCCCTTCATCCATGGTGAAGCGCTCTCTATCCCAGTCAACAGAGGTGCCTAAACGGCGCAGTTGTTTAGAGATATTACCGCCGGACTCCGCTTTCCATTCCCAGATTTTATCGATAAATGCGTCACGGCCTAAATCTTTGCGTGTTTCACCGGTTTCCGCGAGCAGTTTACGCTCAACCACCATCTGCGTGGCAATGCCCGCATGGTCGGTGCCCATCTGCCATAGGGTGTTTTTACCCTGCATACGCTGGTAGCGTATCAGGGTATCCATAATAGTATCCTGAAAAGCATGACCCATATGCAGGCTACCGGTTACATTGGGTGGCGGGATCATCACGCAGTAACTGTCTTGAGTGGTATCACCATGGGGTTTGAAATAACCTTTTTCTTCCCAGTTCTGGTAATTTTTCTGCTCAATGGCACTCGGGTTATATGTTTTTTCCATTGTTTAATCTTCTGTTTTATTGGTTGACTGAACAGTTTTTGTTTCGTCAACTGTTTGAGTGGAAAGTGTCAGACCCATTTTTTTATAGGTGCTGTAACGTTTTCGTGCTGCTATTTTTAATGCTTCCGCAAAGGGAACAAAGTCGATAATCTTTTGAAAATTAAGCGCAAAATCCGGCGCATCAGTGCTTAAATTTATCAGCACCTGGCGCGGGTGCGTCGCTGCCTGCCAGCTGATCTCTACTGGCGTGCCGAAACGGGGGCCTTCACCCAGCAGGTTATGGGGAACAAAACTGTCGCCGTCAAACTGCCATAAATATTCGTCCAGGGCAAAGGCATCCTGCTGATTATCGGTATAGATAAAGACTTTGCGGTTGTGCTGATAATAAAATGCCGCAATAGCGCAGGCCTGAGCAAAATGGCTGCTCACGCTTTGCCTATCGGTGTGCTGCTCCTGCGGCAAAATATAAAAAACAACCTGGCTCATCAGCTATGCAGTTCAGCTGTTTCATGCTCACTGCGATTGATTAAAAACTGCGTCAGTAGTGAAACCGGGCGGCCGGTTGCCCCTTTATTGCTACCTGATCTCCAGGCGGTGCCTGCGACATCTAGATGTGCCCAATTGTAGTTTTTGGTAAAACGGGACAGGAAACAAGCAGCAGTAATAGTACCTGCCGGGCGACCGCCAATATTAGCCATATCGGCAAACGGACTGTCGAGCTGCTTCTGGAACTCATCATCCATCGGCAGCTGCCAGGCTTTATCGCTGGCCTGGTTGGAAGCCGTTAACAGCTCGTGTGCCAGCCCCTTGTGAGGGGTCAGCAGGGCGCTGATATTATGGCCTAATGCCATAATGCAGGCGCCTGTTAAGGTGGCGATATCGACCACACATTCCGGCTGGAAACGTTCAACGTAGGTTAATACATCACATAAAACCAGGCGTCCTTCGGCATCGGTATTTAATACCTCTACCGTCTGCCCGGACATGGTCGTTAAAATATCACCCGGGCGGTAGGCGTTGCCTGCCGGCATATTTTCCGCACCGGCTAAAATACCGATAACATTAAGCGGCAGGTTAAGTTTGGCAATGGCTTTCATGGTGCCATAAACGCTGGCAGCGCCACCCATATCGTATTTCATCTCATCCATACCGGCACCGGGCTTTAATGAGATACCACCGGAGTCAAAGGTTAATCCTTTACCGACTAGAACAATAGGCTTCTGCTGCGGATCACCGCCGTTATACTTAATAACAGACATACAAGGTGGATTTGCCGAGCCCTTGGCAACAGCCAGGTAGCTGTCCATTTTTAGTTCTGCCATCTGCTCGCAAGAAATAATTTCCGTGCTGATTTTTTCAAAGCGCTCATCCAGCGCCTTAGCCTGCTCGGCTAAATATAAAGGGGTGCAGATATTGGGCGGCATATTGGCGAGATCTTTGCAGCTTTCGCTGCCGGAAGCGACGGCCAAAGCATGCTGCAGTGCCAGCTCTGCTCGCGCCAGCTCTTTGCGGCTGGGTACATTAAAGGTTAATTTGCGCAGCGGGCGGCGGGTATTCTCTTTATTCGTTTTAAACTGGTCAAAGCTGTATAACGAATCTTTTGCCGCTTCAACCGCCTGGCGAACCGCCCAGTAAGTGTCACGGCCTTTAATATGCAGTTCACTTAGAAAACAGATAGACTCCAGGGCTCCGGTATCATTTAAGGTGGCGATGGTTTTGGCAATAATCTGTTTATATTGCGTTTCCGTCAGCTCGCGCTCTTTGCCACAGCCAACGAGTAAAACACGTTCACTCAAAACATTGGGTACATGGTGTAAAAATAGCACCTGACCTACTTTACCTTCGATATCACCGCGGCGTAACAGGTTGCTTAAATAGCCGTCACTGACTTCATCGAGCTGTTCACCTGCATGTGATAAGCGGCGCGGTTCAAAGACGCCAACAACAATGCAGGCACTACGTTGTTTTTCCGGGTTACCGCTTTTTACAAAAAATTCCATAACTATCCTTAATGCAGAGATTATATTGAGATTAACTGTGCTATTTTGCCCTAAATGCAGTTATTATACACCCCAACTACTTATCGATTAGCGCATCTTTAGGCAGTTTGTGAGAAAACGGGTGGATCTTGAAAGTCTTTTTAAACACATAAAAACAGCAATTTTACCGTATTTGTTTGCTTAATCCACTTAAAATAGCGCTTTTACTATTTTTCATGGAATCTTATTTTACCCTGGAGAGCTTGGTGATACTTCTTCGTTATTTAATGCTGGAAACATTTAAAAGCCAGCTTGGTGTCTTGTTTGTTTTGCTGCTTATTTTTGTCAGCCAGAAATTTATTCGCATTCTTGCAGAAGCTATTAACGGTGTGATTCCGCCTGATTTAGTGATGACCATACTTTATCTGAACCTGCCGACACTAGGCACGTTAATGTTACCGATCAGCTTTTTCCTGGCTATTTTATTTGCCCACGGCCGCCTACATAGTGAAAGTGAAATGGTGGCGATGACCTCTTGTGGTTATAGCCCTAATAAAGTGCTTAAAGCTACGCTGCTGCTGTCCTTTTTCACCTTTTTCTTTGCCGCATTTAACAGCTTATATCTGGCCCCGCTTGCTGAAGATAAGATGATTGCGGTTATTGAAAATGCCGAAGCCGATGCCGGCACAGCGACCCTTATTGAGGGAAGGTTTCATAAAACCTCCGGCAAAGGGAGCGTTGTTTATGTGGAAGAATATAAAGAGGGGCAACAATTAGACAAGATTTTTGCCGCGCACTGGCCAAAAGAAAAAAGCCAGGCACCTTCGGTATTAACAGCCCTGACCGGGACCATTGAAAATAAAAAAGACGGCACCTGGTTGACCCTGCTTGACGGGCAGCGCTATGCCGGTCGAGTGGGAGAAAATGAATTTGATAATAGCCAATTTAAACGTTATGAAGTGCATATTGCTAACCGTGAGGTAGAAAGTAAAGTGCGCGGTGTGGAAGCGCTGCCCACAGCGCAATTAATAGGGGTTAATAACAGTAAACACCAGGCTGAGCTGCAGTGGCGGATTGCCATTCCCTTATCCATTTTATTACTGACCTTTATGGCCGTGCCTTTGGCCAAAGTAAACCCCAGACAGGGCAAGTACTCAAAACTGCTGCCGGCATTGGCGCTCTATTTAACTTATTTTTTATTGCTCAGCACGGCGAAAAGCCTGATTGAAGAGGGAAGCTTACCGCTAATCAGTATCTGGTTGGTGCAGATTATCTTCTTTATGGCGGGCGTTATATTGCATATGCAAAGTTTAGGTAAGTTTTCCAAACTTGGTTTATTAAAAGCAAAATCAGCTAAGCCGGCTCAGTAACAGCATTAACACGGAATTTTGAATATGGGTATTCTAGATCGCTATATAGGCAAAACGATTTTTATGGCCACTTTTTTAAGCCTGTTTGTTTTGACGGGCTTAAGCGGCATTATTAAGTTTGTTGAACAGATGAAAAATGTCGGCCAGGGCACTTATGATGCCTGGTCTGCCGCTTACTTTGTGATCCTTAAAATGCCGGTCGAGATTGCCGAGTTTTTTCCTATGGCAGCTTTAATCGGCGCACTCATTGGCTTAGGCTCTCTTGCAAGCAGCAGTGAGCTGGTGGTGATGCAGGCCGCTGGTTTATCGAAATTACGCATTGCCGGCTCGGTATTGAAAACGGCTATCCCTATGGTATTGGCGGTGATGGTCATCGGCGAATATGTTGCACCGCAAACCGATAAACAAGCTTACTCAATGCGCGATCAGGCGCGCCATGGCGAACAGGCCGTCAGTAATAAATATGGCGTGTGGGTCAAAGATGGCGATTCCTTTGTCAGTATTGCCCGCATGAACAGTAACGCAGAGCTGTTTGATGTTCAGCTGTATTTCTTTGATAAAAAGATGCAGCTTAAACAGGCGATGGTGGCACGAAAAGGTGTTTATCAGCAAGGCGCCTGGCTATTACAAAATATCAGCAATACCTATTTTAAAGCGCAGAGAACGGAAACGGAAAAACTCTCTGAGTTTGTCTGGAAAACTGAACTGACGCCGAAGAAATTAGAGGTGATCTTAAGCGACCAGGATAAAATGTCGATGCGCGATATCTATAACTATATCGTCTATCTGGAAAATAATGACCAGGATGCCAGTCGTTACTGGCTGACCTTCTGGCGCAAGGCGGTGCTGCCTTTTACCGTGGTCGTGATGATGCTGCTTTCTGTTTCCTTTATCTTCGGTGGATTGCGCTCTGTGACTATGGGAACACGTCTGATCTTTGGCATCGCCAGTGGTTTTATTTTTCATGTATTAGGTGAATTATTTGGCCCCTTCAGCCTGGTTTTTGAATTGCCGCCAATATTGGGGGCATTATTACCCAGCTTACTGGTTTTAACTATCGCCATGTATCTGTTAAGGCGACAAAGTTAACCGTTGAAGAGGCAGGATTAACGAGATATTTGGGCGGTGAATAAATTGATAAACATTTACCGCTTTGTCAGTACAACGACTTCACATTCCGCCCATAGATCTTGAAAGGCATTGTGATCCGAGAAGATGGCCAGAAAATTACCTAAACCAAATGCCGAGGTTGCCATACGGATTAAAGATTGCGTAATAGAGATATTACTGCCATCGCTGTTTTGTACCCGTAAACGGCAAATTTTCATGCCTCTGGTTTGTCCCTTTACACTCCAGAAATAGCTGTAAAAAGCCACTATCAGCATGGCCAGATAAGCGGCAAAAACAGGGCTATGCGCCAGATAATCAGAAATATTTTGATAAACACTGAGGTTAATCAGGCCGCTTGCATCACCTGCTATAACAATTAAAACGGCCAGCGCAGTGGCGAACAGCAGAAGTACAGCAACAGTTATAATGTCGATAATATAAGCGCCCATGCGGAGAATAAAACCAGCGCGCGGGCTGTGTGGGAATGATGCTTGTTTGCTTGGTTGGTTGACTTTTTTTGGGATACTTTTAGCCATGCTGGTTCCTTAATAGTGTGATAGCGCAGTGTAGCAAAACCTTGGTGATTTATTATTGGTAATAAACAATTTGTAGCGATTTTATGAGCCGCTTAACAGCATTGCAATTTGTAATAATTTTATCAGTTGATAAAAACCTGTTCTCTTTTTAAGCAGTTGGCAGTTTAGCTGATGAAAAACCTTGTCAGCAACAAAAGGCTAGGTATAATTCTTTTGTCTTATCAGCAGTCCGTATTTCAATAACTGCAAATTACTCGTTGCCCGAGTGGTGGAATTGGTAGACACGCCTGATTCAAAATCAGGTTTCTTCGGAAGTGCCGGTTCAAGTCCGGCCTCGGGCACCAATAAAAAACAGACTTATATAGTCTGTTTTTTTTCCTCTAAAATTTATTAATACTCTTTTAGTTTGGTTACTTTGTAGTTAAGTGTTTGAATATGATAGATATCGATTTCTTTACAGAATCCAGCCACTAATCGGAGCTCGAGTGAGCTAGTAAATGAGTCGCCATCATTTACCTCTTCTCCATCCGGCTTGCTCTTTAAAAGTAAAGATCCTGCGCCTGATCAAAACGGCTCAGGCTCAGCTTGCCAAGAGGCAGGTTAAGCGGACCTGGCTGGATAATATAGCGGAGTTTCTTTGGCTACAAGATCTGCTTGCCTTTCATACCAGAGCGTCATTAAGCATTCTGTTATCTTCTGCTCTAAATGATGAGCTTCTTCAGTCGGGCAAAAAATAGTGATGGAGATCACTTGATTGGCTAGCTCTGTCGTGTGAATATCAATAAAAGGTTCGATCGACGTTGCTTCTATTTCTAAGCGTTTGCTGATTAAATTGGAATAACGCGATGCCACTTCATGGAAGGGGCTGATTAGTTCATCAATTTTTTCAGAGATAGGCGCTCTTAGTTCAAACAGGTTCACTGTGTTATCCCTTACTATTGAAAAGTGATGCATAACATAACGGCGCATGAAATTCAGGTTGATCACGGGCTGTGTCAGCAAAATGCTGTTCATAATAGTGATTGACTTACCGGTATAGGAATAGCCATTTTCAAAATTGACCTCCAGTAAGCGAAACTTAACCCAGTCGATATCGGCGACTTCACCACAATAACCGTTAACTTGAATCCAGTCTCCTACTCTAAAAGGGCGGTTGGTGACCATGGAGAAAAAACCAAGGAAACACTGCAGCAGCTCTTTAGTGGCGAGCACGATCGCAACCGTAAAGGCTGCAAGCGAGAAGGCAAAATCCTGGAGTTCAGATAACCAGACAATACAAACCCCAATGGCTAAACCTAAGTTACTGAGATTTCTGACGATGCTGATCCAATTTTTCTGTTTTTCGTCGAGTGGCTTATGGGGGCGCTTTATTGCTTTTATCCAGATAAACCTTAACGCCCAAACGCCGAAAATAAGTGAGAATGTAAAAATAACTTTAGGGGAGACGGGTAGTTCAGGAATTAGCATTATAAAACTCAAAAAAATAGGTGGTGATTAATGATACAGAAATTTGCCGTATTATAGGCAAACTTTTTTTCTTGTCATTATAAATAGAGCGGATAGTTTTCTGTTTTAGCGCTCTCTATTTTTATCCCTTAAACAGCAAGTCGCCAGGCAAAGTGATTGCGATAGTTCACATATTAATAATTAGTTTCAACTGCGTAATTATTTTCCAATACAATAGATAATTTTCTTTACAGGTCGATAACTTATGAGCGCGAATCTCTTTCCTTCAGTTTGCGTTGACGCTGTCTTTGGCAATCTATCTTTTGAGCAAGCTTGCCGAGCGACAGCACAAGCTAATATTTCTGTAATTGAATTTTGGTCCTGGTGGAATAAGGATTTAACTGCCCTGCAAGCTGCGGTGAATCAATATCATTTATCCATTTCATGCTGTTGCACTAAATTTATCAGCCTGGTCGATGCCAGGCAACGC
>JBFGZH010000037.1:0-15229 GCA_041586895.1 Psychromonas sp.
TGTGCTTTTTTAACCCACTCAGCTTCATCTTCTAACTGGTCAATTTGCATGCCGTATTTTTCAACCAGTTCCTTCTTGATGCTGTCTTCTTTATTCTTAATCCAAGCAAGGCTGTATGCAGTGGCTTCTTTACCAGCTTCCAATATTGCTTTTTGTACCTCAGGAGATTGATCCTGGAAAACAGATTCAGACATAATCAGCGGCTCTAATTGGAACAGGTAATGAGTCTCTGTTAAATATTTCTGAATTTCTGCGAACTTCATAGAGTAAATAGCTGCATAGGGTGTTTCCTGTCCATCAACGACTTTCTGTTGCAGCGCGGTAAAGGTTTCAGACCAGGCCACAGGCGTTGGGTTAATACCTAGAGACTGATAAGTTTTAATAATCAGATCGCTTTTGGGTACGCGAATAAACAGGCCTTCAAGGTCAGCTAAATTCTTAACCGGGCGTTTTGAGTTGGTTAACATTCTGAAGCCGGAGTAGCTCCAGGCGACAATGCGCGCATTAGCTTGTTTTACTACGGTTTGGGTCAGAGATTTTTCAATATCACTGTTGATGATCTTTTCTGCCTGGTCAATATTTTCAAAAATATAAGGAAGAGAAAGAATACCGATAGACGGGCTAAAAGGTGCCAAATTGTTACTGCCAAGAATAGACATATCTAATGTGCCCATAGCCACATCATTTACCGTTGCCTGCTCAGAGCCAAGCTGACCATTGACAAATATTTTGGTTTTATATTTGTTGTCTGTTTTTTCAGCCAGTAACTCTGAAAATTTAATCCCTAGCGCTTCTTGAGCACTGCCACCGCCATCGCCTACAGCCATTTTCCATGTTGCTGAAAAAGCGCTTGTTGATAACACTAGACTCGTTGCCAGTGAAATCGCTTTAAAAAATTTCATGTTATGCATTTCCATTACCTCATTGATTGTTACAAAATGTCTGCATGGTTAAAATTGAATCCCTTCCTGAAATCCAGAAGGATATTCAGCGCACGTCCTATTGACATTAAGAGCAGTTCCCATACCAACGCATGTTAGCAGTATTATTAGCTTAAAAACTAATGACGTTGCAGTCGCTATTTAAGCTACGTGCTTGTGAAAACAAGATGTAGAGCCAATTTGTAAAACTTACAGTCCACCTTACCAGTAGCATACTTGTTGGCATGAAAATTGCATTAAATTAAAAGTGCAATGATTTATTTGCTAATACAGGTAAAATCATAAAGAGCAAAATATAGTCCAGCCCTACAGAGAAACCTAATGACTGACTTTTTATTAAATATTGAATTGCATCACAAGAGCAGTTATCAGCAGCAAATTCGTGAAAAATTAGTTGAACTCATCAAGCAGGATGCCTTTGGCAATAAGCCCTTACCGTCGAGTCGCAAAATGGCTCAGTTGATTGGCGTATCAAGAAATACCATTGTCCTGGTTTACGAAAGTCTGGTCGATGACGGCTATCTGATTGCCCGCAAACGCAGCGGTTTTTTTGTTCACCCCGATCTGCATATTGAGCCCATTCCTAAACAGGAAGAACTGCTCTCTTTTGGTACCTCTCGCGCACCAAACTGGGGCAATCGAATGAAGGAGAAGCCCAGCCAATTTACATCGCTTAATAAAGATAAAAATTGGTTCGACTACCCTTATCCCTTTATTTACGGGCATATCAATATCGAGGAGTTTCCCCTTTATCAATGGCGGGAGTGCTCGCGCATAGCAGAAAGTCGAGGCAAACTGCATGAATGGGTCGAAGGTTTTATCGATATGGATGATCCGGAACTGATCACGCAGATCCGCCAGCAGATTCTTTCTAAACGCGGTATTGTTGCACAGGACGATGAAATACTGATCACCCTGGGGACTCAGAACTCCCTTTTTTTACTGAGCAGTTTACTCGGTGATAAAGACGTTACCTTTGGCGTTGAAAACCCGGGCTATGTAGAGTTGCGTCATATTATCTCTCTTGGCGGCAGCTCGGTAAAACCACTGGCTATCGACTCGCAAGGTTTACAGCCCGGTCAGCAACTGCAGGGGTGCGACTATGTTTTTGTCACCCCCAGCCATCAATATCCAACCACAGTAACCATGCCGGTAGAGCGGCGTAAAGCCCTGCTCGAGCAAGCCTGTCAGGATAACTTTGTGGTGATTGAAGATGACTATGAAAGTGAAGTGAATTTTATTGAAAACCCCCTGCCGGCACTTAAAAGTTACGATCAGCATGGTAGAGTCATTTATGTCGGCAGTTTGTCCAAATCACTCACTCCCGGAACACGTCTCGGTTATCTGGTCGCGAATAAAGAGTTAGTGACAGAACTGCGTAAATTACGTCATTATCACTATCGCCACCCACCTTCAAATAACCAGCGCATTACCGCAATATTTATTAGCCAGGGTTATTATGACAGTCATGTGCGACGCATGCGCCGCTGTTATGAAGAAAAATGGTTGTTAATGCAGCAAGGTCTTAAGCGCTACCTCAGTAACTGCGAGATCCACTCTACTGAAGGAAGTTTTTGTTTCTGGATAGGTTTACCTGCAGGTATTAGCAGCCAACTATTGCTAGCCAGGGCTGCACAAAAAGGTATATTAATCGAATCGGGTGATAGCCTGTTTATGCAGGAAGATGCACCCAAAAACTATATTCGCCTTGGATTTTCAGCGATTAACAGCAATAAAATTTTACCCGGGCTGGCACTTGTGGGCGAGCTGATTGAGGAGTTAAGTCAATGCTCAGTCACTGCTTAAAAAATCGAGTATAATTTCATTTAAGCGTCAGGGTTTATAACACTTTAAAAAGGGGAAACCGTTGCTAACACTAGACAAAATAGACCGCAATATATTACGTGAGCTGCAGAAAAATGGCCGTATCTCTAATGTTGAACTTTCCAAAAAAGTAGGTTTAAGCCCGACGCCTTGCTTAGAAAGGGTTAAACGCCTGGAAAAAAGCGGCGTTATTCAATCTTACACGGCACTGCTGGATCCCGACGCCTTAAATGCATCGCTGCTGGTTTATATTGAAATCACCCTTAACCGCTCCAGCGCCGATGTTTTTGAACGCTTTAATAAGGCGGTCAATCAAGTCAGTGAGATTTTAGAGTGTCATCTGGTTTCCGGGGATTTTGACTACCTGCTGAAAACCCGGGTAGCGGATATGTCCGCCTATCGCAAGGTGCTCAATCAAACCTTACTGGCCCTGCCGGATATCAAAGACTCGCGAACTTATGTGGTCATGGAAGAGGTTAAATATTTAACCTCTATTAATATTGCCGATCAATAGTTGTTGATTTGAGCAGCCATTGCCAGCCTGCCTGTAAGGCTTATTTTTCAGCGCGGGCAAACAATTTAAAAAAGTTTTCAGTGGTTACCTTTTCCAGCTCCTGCACCGAGACGCCCTTCAAGTCGGCGACAAACTGCGCAACATCGCGGGTAAAAGCCGGCTCATTTTCCTGTCCGCGATGCGGAACCGGCGCTAAATAAGGGGCGTCCGTTTCCACTAATAAACGCTCCAGTGGAATCTCTTTAATGACCGCCTGCAACTCCTTGGCGTTTTTGAAGGTGACAATACCGGAAACGGAAATATAAAAGCCCATCTCCATCGCGGCCTGCGCCATTTCTAAGGATTCAGTAAAGCAGTGCAGCACACCACCAACCTGCTCTGCACCCTCTTCGCGCAGCAGCATTAACGTCTCCTCTCTCGCATCACGAGTATGGATAATCAGGGGTTTATTAACTTTTTTAGCAACACGAATTTGGCTGCGAAAAGAGGCCAGCTGCTGCTCCTTTGTTTCCGGAGCGTAGAAGAAATCCAAGCCCGTTTCACCCACGGCCACTACATTGTTCTGCTGTACATATTCAAGCAGCAACTGTTCATCGAGCGGCTCCTCCTGATATAAAGGGTGTACACCACAGGAAGCGAAGATTTGCGAAAAGGGTTGGATCAGTTTCGCCATCGCCGGAAAATCCTTCAGCGTGACACAAACACTGAGCAGGTATTCAACTCCCTGTGCCTGCGCTTTATTGATGACATCCGTTAAGTCGCGGTGTTTATTTTCATAATCTAAACGGTCAAGGTGACAATGAGAATCCACTAACATGGTAAAACTTCCTTAAATTCGTTTTTTATTTTTATCAGTAAGGCATTAATTAACAGCTCTTTTTTTAATGCTGTATTTTCCTGTAACAGCCTGCGGGTATGCAGCAGCTCGGCGCATAGGGCACGCAGTCCCTGCAGCGTTATCTGTGCCTGCCAGATTTGTAATTGCGGCAGGGCAAATCCGTATACGGCATCATCAGCCAGGGTGTTGGCAGAGAGCTTTAATTTATGCAGGTCATGGAGCATATAAAACAGCAACTGCAGACGCGACTGGGCAGATTCGGCTAAAAAACGGCTGAAATCAAACAGCGTGTGCGGCTGATTGAGCAGTGCAAACAGCCCTTCGACACAGGTTCGCCGTTCATCTGCAGCTTCACTGTGCAGATGATTGAGCAGTGCCAGCGGACTGTTTTGAAATAACCTCAGCAGCCCCTTATCCTGAACGGCAAAGCCTAATTCGCCCAGCCAGGCCAATAACAGCTGATCGTTTGGCGTATGCAGATGGGTATGCTGTACGCGGCTCAGCAGGGTCGGCATTAACTGATGATGGGTTCGGGCCAGTAAAATAAGGTAGCTGTTCCCCTGCGGCTCCTCTAATGTTTTCAGCAGCGCATTGGCAGCGGCAATGGTTAACCGCTGGGCATCTTTGATAATAACCACTTTATTTTCACCCAAATTGGGCCGTTCATTGATCAGCTCTATCAGCGCGCGCACCTGATCAATACCAATCGACTTATCAGACTCATTGTGCAGCAGATGAAAATCTAAATGGTTATGCGCGCTAAAGAGTTTGCAGGCGTGGCAGCGGCCACAGGCGCCATCTGCCTGTTTGTCCGTGCACAGCAGATATTGGGCAATATTCTGCGCCTGTTTAAATTTACCAATGCCGGCACTGCCGGTAAACAGCACACCATGAGCCAAGCGCCCGGCGCGATAAGTATCTATTAAGTGCTGAAAAGCAGGCGTTAACCAGGGCGTGGACACATTATCCAATGGCTTAGTCGAATCCGTAGTCATGCTAATTAAGGCTCGCTAACCAGTTGTCTAATTGAGTACAAATTGCTTTTTCCACCTGCTCAGGTGTTTGGCTGGCGTCAATGCTGACAGCATTGTCATCAGCGGCAACCAGGGCAAGAAACACCTGACGCGTACGCTGAAAAAAATCAATCGCCTGACGCTCAATGCGGTCCAGCTCTCCGCGGCCTCTTGCGCGGCTTAAACCCAGCTCAGGGTCAATATCCAAATACAGGGTTAAATCGGCCTTAAAGTCGCCCAGCGAAAGCTGCTTGATGCCATCAATCAACTCCAGATCGATACCACGACCACCGCCTTGATAGGCAAGCGAAGAGTAGTTATGGCGATCGCCGACCACAATACAGGCATCTGCCAGAGCGGGTTTAATAACCTGCTCAACTAACTGCACACGGGCAGCATACATCAGCAGAAGCTCCGCTTTATCCTGCAGCGTTTCCCCCGGCACTTCCATTTTCACAATATCACGCATTCTTTCGGCCAGTTCAGTGCCGCCCGGCTCGCGTGTATAGACCACTTTTTCAGCCGGCATATTCTGCTGCGCCAGCCACTTAGCAATATAAGAGATAGCGGTACTTTTTCCTGCGCCTTCCAAACCCTCGATAACAATAAATTTATGCGCTAATTTTTTCACTGCTGACTCTTTTGAAACCGACATCACGTTATTTTCCTAAAATATATTTTTGCACGGCACGGTTGTGCTCAACTAAAGTTTTCGAGAAATAGGAACTGCCATCCCCCTTACTGACAAAATACAAATAGTTGCTTTGTAGCGGATGTAAAGCAGCATATAGCGCGGCTTCACTAGGCATGCAGATAGGCGTGGGCGGCAGCCCATCAATCCGATAGGTATTATAAGGCGTATTTTCGCGCAGATCCTTACTGCGAATCCGTCCTTTATAGTTTTCACCCATACCATAAATCACCGTCGGATCGGTCTGCAGGCGCATTCCTCTGCGCAGGCGATTGATAAATACCGAGGCAATTTTATCGCGATCGGCAGCAATACTGCTCTCTTTTTCAATAATGGAAGCCAGAATTAAGGCTTCATAGGGCGTTTTTAACGGCAGGTTTTTATCACGCTCCGCCCATAGTTTGTCAAGAACCTGCTGCTGATGCAGATAAGCCCGTTCAATCACTTTCAGCGCGCTCATGCCGGCATGGTAATGATAGGTTTCCGGAAATAACAGCCCCTCGAGTTTCTGATGCGCACTGCCTAGCTGTTGCAGCAGCTGCGCTTCATTTTTCTGTAAAGGGGTCAAGGCCTGTGCATTCGCCAGCGTCGACAGCCACTCCTTAAAGGTACTGCCTTCAACAAAGGTAACCTTAAACTGATGCTCTATTCCTGCATTTAAAATGCTTAAAATCTGCTCCAGATTAGCGCCAGCCGGAAACTGATAGGTGCCCGATTTTATTTTAGTGAGTTGCGGATGAAGTTTGCCGGTCACTTTCCACCAGCTGAGATCGTCAATAATCGCCTGCTCTGCAAGACGATGGCCCAGGCGGGAAAAGTTACTGCCGGCCTGGACGGTAAATAACTGTGCGGTTTCAATCCGCGGCATACTCAGATAATTTTCCACTTTCTGCTGCACGCTAAAAACGACGGCTAACAGTACCATGCACAGCACCGCCAGCAGTATAGTGATTTTTTTAAAACTCATTGCCAGCTCCCTTCTCCTAACATCTTCTGCAACTGCTCAGTTAAAGCAAAACCTGCTGGGCAATAGCTGTGTGCTTGAAACGCTTTGACCGGCACGATGCCCATCAGCGCGTTGCTTAAACACAGCGCCTGAGCATTGAGCAGATCGGCGACGCGAATATCGGCTTCACGGACGCGAACACCGGCTTGCGCGGCTGCTTGCATCACCTGACGGCGTTTAACGCCGGCCACCCCGCAGTTATCCAGCTTAGGCGTCTGCCAGTGATTATCTAAATAGATAAAAATATTGGCCGTACAGGCTTCAACCACCAGACCATTACTATCACAAACGATCCCTTCAACCGCCCCCTGTATCTCTAACTCATGCTTGATTAACACCTGCTCCAGACGGTTTAATGTTTTTAAGCCGGCTAACTGCGGATTAATCCCCAGCTGTTGGCGGCATAAAATAACCTTTATCCCTTCGTTTTGCCAGTGCTGATAAAAGTCCGGAAAGTCATGGCAGGATATAATCCGTTGTGGCTCGCTACACCCCTTGCTGCTGTAACCGCGTCCGCCCGAGCCGCGGGTAAGCATAATTTTAATCACCGCGTGCGCTCTGTCACTCAGGGTGGCTGCGACTGACTGCACTTCAGCCGTTAATAACGGCCAGTCGACATCAGGAAAAAACAAACGCTGTGCGCCAAGCTGCAGGCGCTGCAGATGAAAGTCCCATAACTGCAGCTTGCCCGATTCCACCTTAATGGTTGAGAAAAGCCCGTCCCCGTAGGCCAGACCGCGATCGCTTGCAGCCAGACTTGTTGATTGTATTCCGTTAATCAGCATAATTTCTTTTTCGTCAGCTATAAAAAAACCCAATCTTAAGATTGGGTTTGTATTTTAGCTGGATTTAATAAAACTAGATACGTTTAAAAATCAAAGTACCGTTGGTACCGCCAAAGCCAAATGAGTTAGACAGTGCATACTCGATATCGGCAGGACGCGCTTTACCGTCCGTGACATAATCTAAATCACAACCTTCGCTCGGGTTTTCCAGATTGATTGTCGGTGGCGCCAGTTGATCACGCAGAGCTAATACACTGAAAATAGCTTCAATCGCACCCGCGGCGCCTAATAGATGGCCGGTCATCGATTTTGTTGAGCTCATCATCACTTTATCGGCAGCATCTCCCCAAATACCTTTAACGGCTTGCGTTTCGGCAATATCACCGGCAGGGGTCGAGGTACCGTGGGCATTGATATACTGAATATCAGCGGCATTGATCTGCGCATCTTTGATGGCATTTTTCATGGATAATGCTGCGCCGGCGCCACTCTCTGGTGGTGACGTCATATGGTAGGCATCGCCGCTCATACCAAAGCCGACCAGCTCTGCATAGATTTTTGCGCCGCGTGCCTTCGCATGTTCATACTCTTCCAGCACTAATACACCCGAACCATCGCCAAGTACAAAACCATCACGGTCTTTGTCCCAAGGACGGCTGGCCGTTTGCGGAGAGTCATTGCGTGTCGATAATGCACGTGCAGAAGCGAAACCGCCCATGCTGATTTCACTGGATGCTTTTTCAGCACCACCGGCGAACATCACATCCGCATCACCATACTGAATCATGCGTGCTGCCATACCGATACTGTGCGTACCTGTTGTACAAGCTGTAGTGATGGCAATATTCGGACCTTTCAGCCCCTTATTAATGGAAACATGACCGGAGATCATATTGATAATCGATGCCGGTACAAAGAAAGGGCTGATTTTACGCGGACCGCTTTTGTCAAAGTTACGGACATTAGTCTCAATAGTGGTAATACCACCGATACCTGAGCCGATTGCCACACCGATACGCTCGGCATTTTCCTCAGTAACCGTTAAACCAGAGTCTTTAAATGCCTGCTCTGCAGCAGCAACACCATATTGAATAAAGACATCCATTTTCCGCGCTTCTTTACGCGGCATATAATCTTCAACATTAAAGTCTTTAACTAGACCGGCAAATTTAACGGCAAACTTTTCAGTATCAAAGTGCTCAATATTTACGATGCCACTTTGACCGGCCTGCACTGCCTGCCATGATTCTTCTACCGAGTTACCAACAGGTGATAACATACCTAAGCCAGTAACTACAACTCGACGTTTTGACACTATAACTTCTCCTAATACGGATGGATTAGACTAAATAAACATCATCATAATTTTAAATGATAATAGCCATTTCGTTAACTGCATGCGCTACTGGAGTGCAGGAAAGCGATGCAAGCCAGGCATTGATTACTGTCACTATTTTTTCTAATCACAATATCAATAACGTAGCGAACATTGATTTCAGCAGGCCTCAATGAATGGATAATTATCGCATTTGCTATAACTTAGTTAGTCTAACTTTTCTCTGCTATAAAACACAAAAGGCGGTCAGAAGACCGCCTTTTAAAATTTTTTATCACTCAAAAATGAATGATTAAGCGTTGTTTACAACGTAATCAATCGCTGATTGAACTGTAGTGATTTTTTCAGCTTCTTCATCAGGGATTTCTGTATCGAATTCTTCTTCAAGAGCCATTACCAGCTCAACTGTATCTAGAGAATCAGCACCTAGATCGTCAACGAAAGAAGCTTCGTTTTTAACTTCGTCTAGTTGAACACCAAGTTGCTCAACGATGATGTTTCTTACGCGTTCTTCGATATTGCTCATTTTTTGTTTTCCTTTGTGAATACGCTATTGCGTTAATGGCGGTAGTTTATTCTATCGCACTTAATATTCAAGTCTTCTGTAACAGGTTAGACCAGTGATACGCGGATTTTAATCAAAAAAAGGTTAAATTCCAACTGTTTTTTAAAACTAAGGCCTAAACCTAGACCATGTACATGCCGCCATTGACATGAATAGTTTCACCGTTGATGTAGGCTGCGCCTTCTGAAGCCAAGAAAACCACGGTTGCAGCAATCTCTTTCGGCGAACCTAAACGACCGGCTGGTACAGCTGAGAGCGTAGATGCTCGCTGCTCATCGGTTAACGCTTGCGTCATATCGGTTTCAATAAAACCCGGGGCTACGGTATTAACGGTAATGCCACGACTGGCCACTTCACGCGCCATTGATTTGGTAAAACCAATCACACCCGCTTTGGCCGCGGCATAGTTAGTTTGTCCCGCATTACCCATGGTGCCGACCACAGAGCCGATATTGATAATACGACCCGCACGTTTTTTCATCATCGGACGTAATGCCGCTTTACTCATTTTAAAGATTGGCGTCAAATTCGTTTCAATGATGTCGTTCCACTCATCATCCTTCATACGCATCAACAGGTTATCGCGCGTAATACCGGCATTATTGACGAGCACATCAACAACGCCGTATTGTGCTTTAATATCATCAAAAAGTGCAGTAATTGAATCGTTTTCTGTGACATTTAATACAAAACCTTGACCTGCATCACCAAGATATTCACTGATCGCATTGGCGCCCTTCTCACTGGTTGCCGTACCTAACACGGTTGCACCCTGTTCAACAAAGCTTTCCGCGATAGCGCGGCCGATACCACGGCTTGCGCCCGTTACTAATACAACCTGACCTTTCATGCTCACAATTACTCTCCTTTAACTGCTGCTAATGATTTTTCCAGCGTCGCTGTGTCATTAATAGCTTGTGCTGTAAAACTTTTATCGATACGGCGAACTAAGCCGCTTAATACTTTACCCGGGCCGGCTTCAACCTGTAATGAGATACCTTCGGCAGCCATTTTCTTAACAATTTCAGTCCAGCGAACAGGACAGAACAGTTGGCGGACTAAGGCATCTTTAATTTTTTCAGGATCGCTTTCCGCAACCACATCAACATTATTGATAACGCTGATTTCAGGGGTTTTAAATTCAATATCCTGCAGTGCAACGGCTAGTTTCTCAGCAGCCGGCTTCATCAGTGCACAATGTGACGGCACGGAAACAGGTAAAGGCAGCGCACGTTTTGCCCCCGCGTCTTTACATAGCGCAGCGGCACGTTCAACGGCTTCTTTATTACCGGCAATCACCACCTGACCAGGCGAGTTAAAGTTAACCGGAGAAACCACTTCATCCTGGGCAGCTTGCGCACAAGCATCGGCAATAGCGGCATCATCAAGACCGATAATGGCATACATAGCGCCAACACCCGCAGGTACTGCCTGCTGCATCAGCTGACCACGTAACTCAACCAGTTTGACGGCATCTTTAAAATCGATAACACCGGCACAAACCAAAGCAGAGTATTCACCTAAGCTATGGCCGGCCACTACGGCAGGTTTTTCCCCGCCCTGCTCAGCCCAAACACGCCAGATAGCCACAGAAGCCGCTAATAACGCCGGTTGTGTTTTATCGGTTTGATTTAAAGCCTCAGCAGGGCCCTGCTGAACCAGCTGCCAAAGGTCATAACCTAATGCATCACTGGCTTCTTGATAAGTCGCCTGAACAACAGGAAAAGCCTCAGCAAGTTCCGCTAACATAGCGACACTTTGCGATCCTTGTCCCGGAAAGGCAAATGTAAAGTTTGTCATTATTTTCTTCCTAGTATTTTTATTTTGAAATAATTACATGCGGACCAGGGCGCTGCCCCAGGTAAAGCCGCCGCCAAATGCTTCCAGCAATACCAGCTGTCCCGGTTTGATTTTACCCGAGCGTACACCTTCATCAAGCGCCAGCGGCACTGAAGCGGCCGAGGTATTACCATGTTTATCCAGGGTGACAATCACCTGCTCCAGAGACATGCCGAGTTTTTTAGCGGTAGCGGCAATAATGCGTTTATTGGCTTGATGCGGCACTAACCAGTCGAGCTGCTCTTTTTCAATATTATTGGCAGCTAGCGTATCAACTACTACCTGGCTTAATTTTTTAACCGCCACTTTAAAGACATCGTTACCCGCCATCACCATATAGGCATCATTAACCGCATCGGCATTGCCGCGCTGTGCATTGGGTAGTTTTAATAAATCACCAAAACGGCCATCGGAGTTGATATGGGTAGAAAGAATACCTTCCTCTTCCGTTGCACTGACCACAGCGGCACCGGCACCGTCACCAAATAAGATGATGGTTGAACGGTCGGTCGGATCACAGGTATTTGCCAGCGTATCGGCACCGATCACCAGGACATTTTTAGCGCTGCCGGCTTTGATAAAGTTATCGGCCACACTTAACGCATAGGTAAAACCGGCACAGGCTGCTGAAACATCAAAGGCTGGAATATTATAAATGCCTAATAAACTCTGCACTTCACAGGCAGCAGAAGGAAAGGCATTGTGGTTACTGGTGGTGCCGACAATGATCAGATCCAAATCATTGACGCTTAAATTGGCCGCCTGTAATGCTTTTAAGCCCGCTTCTTTACCCATAAAGGCAATGGTTTCTTGTGAATTGGCAATACGTCGCTCTTTAATACCAGTACGGGTGGTGATCCATTCATCACTGGTATCAACCATTTTTTCTAGATCATCATTCGTACGCACTGCCTCTGGTAAATAGCTACCAGTACCTATAATCTTGCTATTCATGTGATAAACAATCTCGCTCTAATAAAACAGTTTCCAACTTGCTGGAAATATTTGCAGGGATCTGCCACTGTATTTCTTTTATGGCTTGTTCAATAGCACAGGTAAATGCGACTTCATTTGCGCTCCCGTGACTTTTAACAACAATACCGCGTAAACCAATTAAACTCGCGCCATTATACATATCTGGATGTAAATGTTTTAACTGCTTTTTTAAAATTGGGCTTAATAATTTGCCGAGTAATTTGCTGTAAAGATTAGCGTTAAGCGCTTTTTCTAATTGTGCTAAGCATACTCGGCCCATGCCCTCATAACTTTTTAGCGCGACATTACCACTAAAACCATCGGTCACAATGACATCGGCCGGGCATGAAAAAAACTCATTGGCTTCCACAAAACCCATATAGTTGATATGTTTTGTTTGTTTCAGCAGCGCCGCACAGCGCTTAATAACATCGTTACCTTTGTTACTCTCTTTACCGACGTTAAGCAATGCCACGACAGGTTTTTTAAGCTGCTCTACTTTTTCACAGAGCACACTGCCCATTATTGCAAAATTAAATAGAGTCTCACTGTCACAGTGTAAATTAGCACCTAAATCAAGCAGATAAGTATGGCCGGAACGATTGTTCGGCAGGCCGGAAATAAGCGCGGGACGGGAAAGGCCGGGCAGCATTTTCAGGATATGTTTGGCCAGCAGCATCAAGGCTCCGGTATTACCGGCACTGACACAGGCATCTGCCTCACCTTGAGCAACCAGCTCTAAAGCAAGATGCATCGAGGAGCCGGAAACGTGGCGCAGCACATAAACGGGATCATCTTCCATCGCGATAAAATTATCGGCTTGAAGAAAACGCAAACGCGGATGATCGCTAAGATCATATTTTTTTAATAGCTTAATTAGGCTTTGATCACCGATAACAATAAGTGATAAATCTGGGTATAAATGAAGAGATTTTGCAGCGGCTAAAAGGGGGATATGGGGGCCGAGATCGCCCCCCATGGCATCAAGCGCAATGGTAAGTTTACGCAAAGCAATAACTTACTTCTCGATTACTTGCTTGCCTTTATAGAAGCCATCAGCAGTAACGTGATGACGACGGTGAGTTTCACCTGACGTAGCATCAACAGTAAGTTGAGCTGGAGCAGTTAGTGCATCATGTGAACGACGCATGCCGCGTTTTGAACGAGTTTTACGACTTTTTTGTACAGCCATTTTAAAAATTCCTGCTTGTTACTTGTGCTTTAGCTTAGCTAGAGCATCAAATGGGTTGGGACGCTGTTCTTCTTCATCAATTTCACCAAAGGTCAGTTCAAAGTCATTAATCTGACAATCCTCAATTGCATGTTTTGCAATTTGCGGAAGCGTCAAGATCAACTCGTCTTCAACAACCTGATGAAGATTTACCTCCCCATTTTCATCATAGTAAATGGGTTCATAGGCGTCTGGTAATTTATTTTCCTGCTCTTGGTTATGAACTGGACAATACGTAAATTCAGCTTCACACTGATAAATCATAGGTTCATTGCACCGTTGACAAAGAAGCTCTACTGCAACACTTGCTTTACCATGAAATATTCTCAACTTTTGTCGATCAATTTCAAATGAAAAAACCGTGTTGATATCAGACTGAATACTGATTGTTGATTCTGCTAATCTGCTTAAAAGCGCTTTTGGAATTCGAGCATCGAGTTCCAAATGCTTTTGCGCAGCGCGAACAGGATCAACGCTAATCGGTAATTTAACCTTTTGCATAGCCGCGAATAATATAGATAGCTGTTAATATAGTCAAAGAAATAGTCAAAGAAATAACGATTTTTTTATTAAGTTATCGCTTTCTGATTTTTCAACCCATAAAATGGGAGAATTGTTTAATAATAACAGAGCGCATTATGTCACAACAACTTGTTTTAGCCTCCACCTCTCCTTTTAGAAAGCAACTCCTGGAAAAGCTGCATCTGCAGTTTATTACTGATAAACCCAATGTTGATGAAACGCCGCTGGCCGGTGAAACCGCGATCGCACTGGTTGAGCGCTTAGCCATTGCCAAAGCACAGGCACTTGCCTCTCATTACGATAATGCTTTACTGATCGGCTCGGATCAGGTCTGCGTCAATGACGGTGAAATTCTCGGCAAACCGGGTGATTTTGCTAATGCCTTTGCCCAGTTAAAGGCGGCCAGCGGTAAAAAGATCACCTTTTATACCGGCCTGGCGCTAGTGAACAGCCAAACAGGCCATGTGCAGTCTTTAGTTGAACCCTTTACTGTCCAGTTCCGGGAATTAAGCGATGCGATGATCACAAACTACCTTAATAAAGAGCAGCCCTTTAATTGTGCCGGCAGCTTTAAAAGCGAAGGTTACGGTATTGCACTCTTTGACAGCCTGCAGGGAAAGGACCCCAACAGCCTGATTGGCTTGCCGCTTATCTCGCTAATTAAGATGCTGGAAGCGGAAGGGTTTGCGGTTATTTAAGGTGCTTTTAGCAGCACAGCGCCACTAAAAACGCATTTACGCCAGTTTTCTGACCGGCTCCTGCTGCTGGTAATACCAATCAACACAAGCTTTACTCAATGCCTTGGTGGCATCAATGGCATAGGGAAGGTAAGCGGAGTTGATATGCTCAAGGGCAAAGGGAATTTCCGTACAACCAAGAATAACCCGTTCAGCACCGTTAGCTAAGGCTTCTTTCAGCGCCTCTTCCAGCAGTTGACTACCCGTGGAGATATCACCGGATTTAACCTTATAGATTCCCGCCATCACCTTTTTCTGAATAGCAGAAGTGACGGCAGTATAGGCAATGCCTGCATTTTTTAGCTTATTAGGGTAAAAATCCGCTTTTAGTGTCCCGTCTGTTGCCAGAAGACTGACCGATGCAATCTGCTCCCTCTGTATCTCGGCAATGCAGGCATCGGCGATATGTAAA